>JAJRAH010000057.1 GCA_028679985.1 Methanomassiliicoccales archaeon | reverse complement strand
CCACCCGCGAACAACCCGATTCTGGATGAGCACATCATCTACTTGATCCTCCTCATCGGTCTTATGAAAGTGAAGGCCGGACAGACGCTAGGACTCGGCAAGTGGTGGTCGAATATCTCTTACGTGAAGAGGTTTCCGATACTCGAGTAGTCACAACTGCGGTTGAGTGGAATCCCCTCAGGGCCCCTGGTCTGACAGCGAATCGCTTGCAGATCAATTCCAGTCTCCGGCGCCTCTTCAGAGAGCCTCGATTCGTCTCGATCATTCGATTCCGCACGCGCCGTCGGAACTCATATATCGTTCGAGTGAGTTGCGCTCACGGGCACTGTTTTGCCGTTTCCAGCCCGCCAATCTAGGAAAAGGCCCAAGGTGGAAGTATGGACCAGGGCCAGGAGCCTAGATCGGCGAGCGAGAACGCGGCGACTGAGACAATTTCGGAGACTCATGGGTACGCGGGAACACACGGGCGCCTCAAGCCCTATCACGTTGTCTGGATCTGGCTCTTCTTCGCGTGGATGGTCTGCTATATCGATCGGAGCATCACCGGGCCAGTCGTATCCTGGATGATAGACAACGACGTCGGATTCATGCATGACGCCCCGATGCCACATGCTCTTGGAGGTATCATCGGGGGGATGTTCTTCGCCGGGTACATGCTCACGCAGTTCCCAGCAGGGTATCTCGGGGATCGGTACGGCAGAAAGGTCATGATAGTGATCAGCACCGCTTGGGCCAGTGTGACAACCCTCATGAGCGGGCTCGCGAGATCGCTCAACACGTTCGTCGCGATGAGGGTCCTCACGGGCCTAGGGGAGGGAGCCTACTACTCCAACGACAGGGCATTGGTGAGCGCGGTCACGCCGGAAAACAAGAAGGGGCTCGGGATGGGTGTGGTATTCGTGGGACTGGCAATGGGGCTGACACTGGCGACAGTCGCGACCCCCTACATGATCGACTTCGCGGCGACGACCTGGGGTAGCGACATTGCCTGGTCCTTTCCGTTTCTTGTGTTCTCGATCCCGACGATGCTTGTCGCCTTGGGAGTCTGGAAGTACGTGAGGAGGCCTAAAGATGACAAGCAGGAATACTTGCCGGCACTTGCGAGACTCTCCGTCTATTCAATCGTCTTTCTGGCGTTGATCATGACGACGTACATCGTCACCGTCACTGCAGGCTTGGACAGCCTGTCGCAGGCGATTGCCGTCGTCGCGATCGCCATCGCTCTGATCGCCGTCATATACAGATCCCTGGGGCGGAAGAGCGCCGGGGTGCTGAGGGACCGGGATCTGCTACTGATGTACGTTTCCTCGATCCCCATTCTCTACACCCTCTGGTTCTTTGGCTTCTGGGCGTTGCTCGTGGTCTCGGAGGCGTCCGAGATCGGAATCTCCGGCGCAGCGGTTTACGTCGGCTTTTTCGGGGTAGCCAACGGAATCGGATATCCTCTTGGAGGGAAGATATGCGACCGAGCCACCAAGAGCGGATTGGGAAGAAAGAAGGCATACGTCCTGATGTGTGCCATCGACGCCTTGGCAGTCGCAGCATTGGCGGTCTACGTCGGAACTGGGGGGAACGATCTAGCCGTTCTCGGCGTCCTGGTGTTCTGCATCGGCGTTCCGTTCGCGGCGATGCAGACCGTTCACATGACCCTGACTTCCGATCTAGCCCCGAAAGGACAGGTGGCGCAAACGTTCGGAATGTGGAATCTGGTCGGAGAAATCGGAGCGGTCATTTCTCCCGTACTCTCGGGAACCTTGAGAGATCTGACCGGAGGATGGACTCTGGCCATCGCAGTCGACGCTGCGCTCCTCATCGCCAGTGCTGGTCTTGTCCTCGGAGTGCGAAGACAAACCGGCAAGGCGTTTTGAGGATTGAGCGGCATCGATTTTAACTGCGAAAAGCGATAGTGGAACGATGTTTGTCGGAGCTCTCGGCGACGTCCACGGAAAAGAGTTCCTCGGCATTCTAGAGGCTCAGAGAAGAATCGATAGTCTGGACTTGTTGCTTCTCGCCGGGGATCTGACGGATGGAAACGACCTCGGAGCGTTCGATTTGGTCGTCTCGGAGCTTAGGCGAGTGACGGATGCACAGATGATCGGGGTCTTCGGAAACGAGGAGTACGATGCCAGTCACGATGAGTACAAGAGAAGAACGGACGTGAGATTCCTGGATGATGAGGCGATCGTCGTCGAAAAACAGGGGTTGAAAGTCAAGATCGTCGGCACGACGGGATCGCTCGACAGGCCGACCTGGTGGCAGAGGACGAATCTTCCGGACATATGGAGACGCTATCAGTTGAGAATCGACAGAATCTCGCAATTGCTCGAGAGAGACGATTCGGATGCTCTGATCCTGCTCTCCCATTACGCAGTCACCTACAAGACCTTGCAGGGAGAGAAGGAGGGGAGGTATTCAGAGATGGGATCGAGAAGATTCGAATCCGTCATCCTGGATAGAAGACCGGACGTCGTATTCCACGCTCATGCCCATGCAGGGACGAGGGTCGCCTCGATTGCGAGAGAGCAGATGAGCCTCGAAGACTTCGGCAAGGAAACAAGAAAAATCCCGGTCTACAACGTTTCATTGCCTCTTGCAAGGTCGGTGACCTGCATAGAAATGAAGAAAGAGAATGAGAACTTACGTGTTCTCGAAACGGAGTGTCGTTGACATGAAGGATTTCGTTAGATCAGTTTTTGATGCCACGGTCCAGATTCCGAAAGGAAGGGTTTCCACTTACGGAGACATCGCCATCGCACTAGGAGACGTCGCTGCATCGAGGATCGTCGGAGTAATACTCGCGAGGAACCCGAGACCTATCGTTGTTCCTTGTCACAGAGTCGTCTATTCGAACGGGGAGGTCGGCTGGTATGGCGGAAAGGGGAGAGGGGCGGAAAGGAAGAGGGAGCTGCTGTCGAAGGAGGGCGTGAGGATCAAGGACGGCAGGATCGAGAATTTCGATTCGGTACGATTCGCCGATTTCAAGATCGATCCGATGCTCAAAGACTTGAGACGCGAGCAGGATGCGATGAGCAGGAAGGTCGTGGAAAGGGACGATTTCGGCAAGATGAAGTTCATTGCGGGACTCGATGTCTCGTACGCAGACGACGATGCCTTCGCGGCCATGGTCCTGTATGACTGCTCAGAAGACGCGGTGGTGGATCGGAAGACGATCCGAAGGAAGGCGACCTTCCCTTACATCCCCTCCTACCTTGCCTTCAGAGAGATTCCGGTGCTTGCGGACCTCATCGACGGCAGGAAGGACACGGTCTATCTTGTCGACGGCCAAGGGGTGCTCCACCCGAGAGGCTTCGGGATCGCTTCCCACATAGGCGTCGCTTTCGACATACCTACGATTGGAGTCGCGAAGAGCCTGCTCTGCGGGGTCATCGAGAAAGAGGAAGCCAAGAAATCCCCGATTAGGTTAGAAGGTGACCTGAAGGGCTATCTCGTGAGACAGTCAGGGAAACATCCCTTGTATGTGTCGGTGGG
Organism: Methanomassiliicoccales archaeon; assembly: GCA_028679985.1. Classification (GTDB taxonomy): domain Archaea; phylum Thermoplasmatota; class Thermoplasmata; order Methanomassiliicoccales; family JACIVX01; genus JAJRAG01. The sequence goes on along the minus strand of JAJRAH010000057.1, from coordinate 5,599 downwards.
TCATAGAGTGTCGTTGGAATCGGCCGCTAGCGTCGTAGAGAAGTTGCTCGATAAAGGGAAAGTCAACCCGCTGCAGGAAGCTCATAGGTTGGCTAACGATGCCAGGAAATCCGCCTTGAATACGGAGGCAGCAAAGGGATGAAGATCGCGATCTTCGGAGCTGGTGCTCTGGGAAGTCTGATGGGAGGCCTCCTCTCGACGAAGCATGAGGTGACGTTGGTCGGAAGGAAGCCTCACACGGACGCAGTAAACGATAATGGGCTCGAGATCTCGGGCGTTGTGGAGAAGACTTTCCACGTAGGTGCCAGGACGGAGACAATCGGCATGTCGCCGCAAGACGTTGTTCTCATAACAGTCAAGGCGTACGACACGGAGGAGGCTTCGAGAAGCATCGCTCCGATGGTGGATAGCGACACAATCGTAGTCTCCCTGCAAAATGGTCTTGACAACGTGGCGACGATATCGCAGTCTTACCCGTCGAGAACCGTCGGCGGCGTGACTTCCTCCGGCGCGACGTTCCTCGCACCAGGCCGCATCAGGTTCGCAGGAAGAGGGGAGACGGTCTTCGGCTCGTCAGTCGGACGCAGAGATCTTGCAGAAATGGTCTGCGATGCGTTCAACGAATGTGGAATCGACAGCAGGGTTACGGACGACATAACGGCAGAAGTGTGGATGAAGGTCATAGTCAATGCTTCGATAAACCCGATCACGGCACTCGTGGCATCCGAGAATGCTTGCATAGAAGATGAACCGGATTTGAGGAAGTTGGCCGAAACGGTATGCTCCGAGGCGGAAGCCGTCGCGAAAGCATCAGGGGTTCGATTGCCGAGATGCAATCCTTTTGGCAAAGTGATGAGCGTCGTGGCAGCGACGAGGAACAATCGATCGAGCATGCTGCAAGATGTGGAGGCGAGCAGGAGGACTGAGATCGACGAGATAAACGGCGCGATTGTGACGGAAGCCATGAAACACGGAGTCTCGGTGCCCGCGAATGAGACTCTTTGGCGGCTGGTCAGATGCCTCAACATCCATTCGGAGCGAAATCGCAAGCGTTGATGTACGTACCTCGCCACCGCATGCTAACCATCTGGTCCGCCCTGCAGAAAGGTTAATATCTCGACACCCCGATTTTGAGCTGTGGTATTATGGTGGATGTAAGAGAGCTTGCAGAGAGAGCCCTCGCGTTTAAGGACAAAGGACTGAGCGAGAGGGAAATTGCGGATGAACTTCATCTGTCCATTGACACCGTCAAGTACCTGCTCGAGAAGGGCATCGAGGGAACCCTTCCTCCGACCGACATAAAGATCGGATGGAGGAGTCTGGGGGTCTACGGAAACCGCATAGGCCTCATGAGCGAGATACTGGCGGACATAGCAATCGAGGAACTTGACAAGAGGGACTCGGACGTCGACGTGGTCATGGGGATATCGATAAACGGGGTTCCGTTCGCGACGATCGTGTCTGAGCTGCTCGATTCGGAATTTGCCGTCTACAAGCCACCTGCGGAGAGGGGGAAGAAGGGGGGAGCAATGAGCTCCAACTACGCATCCGTTGAGGGCAAGAAGGTTCTCGTGGTCGATGACGTGCTCTCCACGGGTTCGACTGCCGAGGAGGCGGTCAAAGACATCAGGGAGGCTGGGGGAACACCGGTCCTTGTCGTAGTAATTGTCAACAAGAGCAGCCTGAACGAAATCGGAGGCGTTCCGCTCAGAGGCGTGATCAGGGCGAGGTCGATGGGAGGGACGATACTCGGAGGCGGGCCTCTTCACTCCTTCCCGTACGGATGAACGAGAAAGCTAAATCAAGAACACTGGGCCAGATGACATCCGATCTCGACGACAGAATCAGCGAGGACGAGAGAAGGAGGATCCTCGCTAGCCTTCGCGGACCTACCTCATGGGTAGGCTCCATGATCCCTGAGCTCGAGGAGATAGAGGGAAAGAGGATCCCGCTCAGGGATATCGTCTTTGGCTACATGGTCAAGGAGAATCCGACGGACGACGAGATAGAAGGGGCGCTTTCTCTGGCGAGTGTTCTAGAAGAGAAGACAAAGGGACTAGAGGACTCCATCAGTACCGGCGAGATCACACGAAGGGAGGCCTATCGATACGAGGAGGAGATCAAAGGTCTCCTCAAAGCCGTAGACGCTCTCAGACACCTGCGTGGCGATGCGATGGAGGTCAAGGCGAAGGCACGCGCGGCCGAGGTCGGCGATACGAGAAGATGGCTCGAGTTCGTGAAGAAGATAAGGTGATTCTTGAAGCGCTCGCTTGCATTATGCCTCAGATACCCCTCACTTTTCGGAACAATTAAATAATATTCTACCGTTGTCGTCAAAAAGAATACGAAAAAAGAAAAGAATCGCGGTTGAGGGGATTGCATGATTGATCATCTAGACGAGAAAATCATCGAGATACTGAAAAGAGACTCCAGGCGACCGTTCGTGGACATTGCGAACCAGCTCAAGGTGTCTGAGGGAACGATCAGGAGCCGGGTAAGGAAGCTGATTGACGACAACATAGTCCAGTCGTTCACGATCAAGACGAGCGGGAAGAACGTCAAGGCGATAATCGAGATAAAGATCGACGTCAACGTGAATACGTCCGAAGTAGCGCGCGAGATATCGAAGTTCGACGGAGTTTCTGACGTATTCGAGGTGACTGGTGAGGAGGACATCGTCGCAATAATCGACGTGAACTCCTCTCCTCAGCTGAACGACATCATAGAGAAGGTACGCAGATTCGACAACGTCCAGTCTACGAGGACCCGACTCATACTCAAGGAACATGTCGGAGGAGAATAGATGTTCTCCGGCTGCGGGACAGCTATCATCACCCCGTTCACGAAGGACGGAAAGATCGACGAGAAAGGACTGAGGGCGCTCGTCGATTTTCAAGAGAGCGAGGGAATCGACGCGATAGTCCCTTGTGGCACGACGGGGGAATCCGCGACACTGACCCATGAGGAGCATCTGAAGGTCATAGAGATAGTCGTGGATCAGGTCGACAAGGCATTGGTGATCGCGGGCGCAGGCAGCAACGCGACCCATGAAGCGATCAAGCTCAGCAAGGGAGCTCAGGACCTCGGAGCTGACGGAATACTCTCGATCTCCCCTTACTACAATAAACCCACCCAGAGAGGCATATTCGAGCACTATGAGGCCATAGCGAAGACCATCGACATTCCGCTCATCGTTTACAACGTCCCGGGGAGGACAAGCTCCAACATCGAAGTCCAGACGGTTCTTAAGCTTGCTAAGGTCCCGAACATCGCAGGGATAAAAGAGGCCAGTGGAAACATCACCCAGATAATGAATCTGCTGGCCCAGGCCCCGAAGGACTTCACGATCCTGTCGGGAGACGACGCCTTCACATTCCCGATGATGACCATGGGTGCCAAGGGCGTCATTTCGGTGGCCTCAAACGTCGCGCCGAGAATGGTCAAAGACATGGTCGACAACCTACTCACAGGCAATCTGGACGAGGCGCGAAGACTCCACTTTCGTCTTCTCCCCTTATTCAAGAATCTCTTCATCGAAACCAACCCCATACCAGTCAAGACGGCCGTCAGACTGATGGGCAGACCCGCTGGGCCGTTCCGCCTTCCCCTCTGCGATATGGATCCGGGGAACCTGGATGTTCTGAAGCGAACCCTAGCGGACCTCGGGGTGATTTGAACAATCGCACTGGTGTACCGATGATCCGCGTCGTCGTAGGTGGAGCCACTGGAAAAATGGGCAGCATAATCTGCCAGTCAATCCTGAGGCAGACGGACATGCATCTGGTCGGCGGAATAGTGTCCGCGGCAGGAGGTAATGTCGGAAAGGTCATAGCTTCGGGAATCGTGACGATTGGGGACGATGCAATCGAGAAGGCCCTAGAGCATGCTGACGTCTACGTGGACGTGACCTCGGCGGGTGCGGCGAAGCGGAATCTCCCGATAGTCGCCAGGTCCGACGTCAACGCCGTTGTCGGAACAACTGGTATGTCGAAGGAAACGATGGACGAGTTCTCAAGCATCGTAAACCAGCACAAGGTATCTGCAGTTGTCACTCCCAACTTCTCGATCGGTGTCAACGTCTTCTGGAAGGTCTGCGGCACTCTCGCAGCTGCACTGCCATCGTACGATGTGGAGATCGTCGAAACCCATCACAGCATGAAGAAGGACGCCCCTTCAGGAACCGCCAAGAGGGCCGCGGAGATAATCGCTGGAACAACAGGTGCCGACAAGATGATATACGGACGTCAGGGGCTGGTCGGCGCAAGGGGCAGGGAGATCGGCATACACTCGATACGAGCGGGAGACGTCATCGGAGAGCACACCGTGATCTTCGCGGGCAACAAGGAGAGGTTGGAACTCACCCACCGGGCTCATTCGAGGGAGACATTCGCCGAGGGCTGCCTCGCTGCCATAAGGTGGGTCTCGGGCAAGAAGGACGGTTCTGTCCACACGATGGAGGAGGTGCTGGGCCTGTGTTGAAGGTAATGAAGTTCGGCGGTACTAGCATGGGCACGGGTGAAGCGATGGAACGCGCCGCTAGCATCGTTGCTCGAGACCCTGCGAAGAAAGTGGTTGTCGTCTCCGCCATGTCTGGTGTCACGAACATGCTCATAGCATGGATGATGGACAAGACTCTGTCTGACGGAAAGCTGGCACAGGATCTGCGCGACAGGCACATGAACGCTGTGAAGGGGCGTCTCCCGGACAACTACGTGATTTCATACTCATCTCAATTGGATTCGAAGATACAGGGACTGACGGAACGCCTGGACAAGTTCCGCAAGAGTCCCGATCCCGCGCTGCAGGACTCGATAGCGAGCTGGGGAGAACGAGTTTCCGCACTCACGATGTCCTTCCTGCTTAGGGGGAAAGGGCTCGATGCGGTCTCGATGAACTCTGAGGAGGCTGGGATCGTTGCTACCGGAATGCCAGGAAATGGCTCCGCAGACCTCGAAGCGACGAGCAAGAACCTGAAGCAACGCATTATTCCCCTGCTCGAAGGTGGCAAGGTGCCGGTTCTGACCGGTTACTACGGATGCGATGCTAAGTTGAGGCCCCTGACCTTCGGGCGCGGGGGGTCCGACTACTCAGCGTCGGTCGTCGCCTACGGGCTGGACGCCGACAGCCTCGAGATATGGACGGACGTTGATGGCTTCATGACTGCCGACCCCCGGATCGTCAAGAAGGCGAGGACGATCAAGGAAATGGATTACGGTGAAGCAGGCGAGCTCGCGTATTTCGGTGCGAAGGTACTGCATCCCAGATCCATAGAGCCGGTGCGAAGGAAGCACATCAAGACGCTGGTCAAGAACACATTCAACCCGGACAGCCCCGGCACGACGATTCACAACCTGCGGTCCCGCGGCAAAGACCTGTTGAGAAGCGTCGCGATGAAGTCCGATCTCGTCATCGTGAAAGTCTACTCCTCAGAGATCGTCTACTACCCCCGATTCGTTTCCAACTTGTTGAGCTCGATCAGCGACAATGGCGTCAACACCTACGCGATCTCGACCTCCCTGTCGACTCTTGCATTCGTCATACCGAGCTCGGATCTGAAGGAGGTACTCAAGAGGGTGAATGACGCGGGAGAGAATAGGAT
>JAJRAH010000056.1 GCA_028679985.1 Methanomassiliicoccales archaeon | reverse complement strand
CTCGGGGCGTTGCTCGCAGCCATATATATTCTGATGGGAAGATACTTCAGAAGACGGCTCGGACTCGTCTCCTATGTCTTCACCATCTACGCGGCTGCTACCGCTATCCTGTTTGTGGCTTGCTTGATCGGAAACGTTCCGCTCTGGCCTTATCCTGTCGAGGAGTTCGCTTTGTTCGCTGCCCTTGCCGTGGTATCCACGATATTCGGACACACCCTTTTCAACTGGTCTTTGAAGTACCTTCCGGCATATGTCATCAGCGTCTCTTTGCTTGGCGAGCCAGTCGGCGCCACGATACTCGCCGCAGTCTTGTTGTCAGAGATGCCCTCTTCAATAATCCTTGTCGGCGGCGTCATGGTCCTCGCAGGGATAGTCATCACGGCCTGCGTCAGACGGAAACCTGCGGATGCTTCTTGTGATAGGAGCTCAGGTCGTTGACTTCGACCTCCCCTTCCCTTGCCCTCTTGATCGCGCCGACGGTCGCTTTTGTCGCCTGCACGGTCGTAAGGAACGGTATCTCGAGCTCGACGGCAAGCCTCCTCATCATGTAGCCGTCCCTTCTCGCTCCGGAGCTTTCGGTCGGCGTGTTGATGATGAGGTTGATCTCTCCCGCCCTCATGAGGCCGAGAGCATCTGGCTGCATGTTCTCGCTGATTCTGTACACCGTAGTCACTGGAATCCCATAGTCCCTGAGGCAAGTTGCCGTCCCCTTCGTCGCGTAGATCGTGAAGCCCATCACGTGGAGCTCTTTCGCGATCGGGCATATGGATTCCTTGTCCGCGTCCCCGACGGTGATGTACACGCTGCCTTTCAAGGGAAGCTTGTAGCCCGCCGAAATGAGCGCCTTGTAGCATGCCGCATTGAAGTCATGATCGATTCCCATGACCTCTCCGGTGCTCTTCATCTCCGGCCCGAGAATGCTGTCCACGCCCGGGAGCTTCAGGAACGGGAACACGGATGCCTTGACAGCCACGTGGTCTACTGATGCCACTCCGACGAGCCCCATTTCTCTCAGGCTCTTGCCGAGCATGACTCGCGTCGCGATCTTGGCCAAAGGCAGTCCGATTGCCTTCGACACGAACGGCACCGTCCTGCTCGCTCTCGGATTCGCCTCGAGCATGTACACCTCTCCGTCCTTCACGGCAAGCTGGAGGTTCATCAATCCTATGATGTTGAGCGCCTTCGCGACCCTCTTCGTTGTGTCGACGATTCTGTCGATGATGTCCTTCGAAAGCGTCTGGGGCGGCAGGACCATCGTGGCATCTCCAGAGTGGACCCCCGCCTCCTCGATGTGTTCCATTATGCCCCCTATGAACACGTCGTCTCCGTCCGAGACAACGTCCACATCGATTTCGATCGCGTGAGAGAGATACTTGTCGACGAGGATCGGGTGCTGCCTCGAGACCTTCACCGCTGACGCAACGTAAATCTCGAGCTCCCCCTCGTTGTAGACGATCTCCATCGCCCTGCCTCCGAGAACGTAGCTCGGTCGGACGAGAACCGGATAACCGATTCTGGTCGCGACGCTCTTCACTTCTTCGAACGAATAGCCTGTGCCGGAGCGAGGTTGGGGAATGCCCATCTCTTCCATGAGCGCGGAGAACAGCTTCCTGTCCTCGGCGACGTCTATCATCTTCGGACTTGTTCCCATGACCTTCGTCCTCGTCCCCTTCAGTGCCTCCTCGAGAGGTATCGCGAGATTGATTGCCGTCTGTCCCCCGAATTGCAGGACGACACCGTCCGCCTCTTCCTTCTCGATAACATTGAGAGCGTCCTCGAGCGTCAACGGCTCGAAGTACAGGCGATCCGAGATGTCGTAGTCAGTGCTCACGGTTTCGGGATTGTTGTTGATGATGACGGCGTCCACTCCTTCTTCCTGCAACGCCATGACGCCGTGGACACAGCAGTAGTCGAACTCGATGCCCTGGCCAATCCTTATCGGCCCCGCCCCGATGATGACGACCTTCTTCCTGTCCGATTTCTTTGCCTCGCATTCAGTCTCATATGTAGAATAGAAATAAGGCGTCGCGGCCGCGAACTCGGCCGCGCAAGTGTCGACCATCTTGTAGGTCGACGCTATCCCAAGAGATTTCCTGAGCTCCCTCACCCTCTCAGGCGTCGAGTTGGTCAGCATCGCGATGCTCTCGTCGGGGAAGCCCAGTCGCTTCGCCCTGAAGAGCGTGGAACGGTCCAGGTCCGTCTTCCCTTTCAATTCCGTCTCCATGTCCAGGACGTTCTTGATCTTCAGCACAAAGAAAGTGTCCCACTTCGTCACGTCCGCGATCTTCGAGACATCGACACCACGCCTGATCGCCTCGGCGATGACGAATAGCCTCTTGTCGGTTGCGCACGTGAGCTCCGTCATTATCTCTTCGTCGGTCCATTTCTCGGCCTCGAGGTCTATCTTATCTATTTCCAACGATCTGACGGCCTTCATTATCGCTTCCTCGATTGTCCGCCCTATCGCCATGACCTCTCCGGTGCTCTTCATCTGCGTTCCGATCCTCCTTTCCACCGTCCGGAATTTGTCGAATGGCCATCTCGGTATCTTCAGCACGACGTAGTCGATCGTCGGCTCGAATGCGGCGTAGGTCTTCCCCGTGATCCTGTTCTGTATCTCGTCCAGCGTCTTCCCCACGGCGATCTTCGCAGCAACCCTCGCTATCGGATATCCCGTAGCCTTGGAAGCGAGCGCAGACGATCTCGAGACACGGGGGTTGACCTCGATCACCCTGTATTCCTTCGTCTCGGGGTTGAATGCGAACTGTATGTTGCACCCGCCCTCGATCTTGAGCGCCCTGATGATCCTGATCGCGGCACTCCTCAGGCGCTGGTGGTCCACGTCCGTCAGCGTCTGTGCCGGTGCGATGACAATGCTTTCACCTGTGTGGATGCCCATCGGGTCCAGGTTCTCCATGCTGCACACGATGATGCAGTTGTCCTTCCTGTCCCTCATAACCTCGTACTCGTACTCTTTCCATCCGAGAACGCTCTCCTCGATGAGGACCTGATGTATGCGGGAGTAGATCAGTCCCCTTCCCACAATCATCTCCAGTTCATCTGCGTTGTTCGCTATTCCGCTGCCGGTGCCGCCAAGCGTGTAGGCCGGACGGACGAGGATCGGGTATCCGCCGAGTTCTTCCGCGATCAACTTGGCTTCGTCTATCGAGTGGGCGGACCGACTTCTCGGGATCGGCTCGCCAATCCTCAACATGGTCTCTCTGAACAGGTCCCGGTCCTCCGAGAGTGCGATAGCCTCCGGCTGGGTTCCCAGAAGTTTGATGTTGAGTCTGTCGAGAGTCCCGTTTTCCGCGAGCTCCGAGCATATGTTCAATGCCGTCTGACCGCCCATTCCCGAAAGGATCCCG
>JAJRAH010000055.1 GCA_028679985.1 Methanomassiliicoccales archaeon | reverse complement strand
TCTCACCGATCTTGACCTCGGTGTCGCGCTGAACTATGACCGCATCCGACGACGGGGTGTAGGAGACGACAACGAGGTCGATCCTTCTCCCCATGACATTGATCTCGATGACGTCTCCCCTCGCAACAGCTCTCCCCTCCAACGCCTGGCTCAGGTATTCCTCCCCTCCCATGATCCTCAACGGCTCCGTCGGAGCGAAGGTGATCTTCTGGGCTTCCTTCACGGCGACCTTCTTTATCGCCACCTTCTCATCTATGCTTGCCTGTGCATTCCTTCTGATCGTGCCATCAATCCTGATGGTGCCTCTATTGGCATCCTCGGGGTATCCGGGCCAGACTATTGCAACTGTCCTCTTCTTGCCCTCGATCTGGATGACGTCACCCGCAGTCAGCCCCAGAGCGCCAAGTATTTCGGGGTCGACGCGAGCGATCCCTCTGCCCGCGTCCTTCGCCTTGGCTTCTGCGACCTTCAGAACCTTCTCCGACGAATCCATTGCTCAACTCACTTCCTTCTTTTTCATGCGTGGAGCTCTTATCTAATCTCCACTTTCTTCTTCTTATCTTCGGGCTTCTGTGTCTTGGGGATAGAGATCTTCAGGATGCCGTCTTCCATCTTTGCTTCAATGAGATCCCTGTCCGCGTCTTCTGGCAGAGGGAGTCTCCTGTAGAAACTGAGCGAACCTCTTTCCCTGCGGATGTATCCTTCCGCTTTCTCTTCCTTCTCCTCTTCCTTCTTCGCTTTGATGTCGATGCTATCCGTGCCCAGCTCGATCTCCACATTCTCTCTCGTCATGCCTGGCACTTCTGCCTCGACGAGGTAGCTGTTGTCCTCCTCCTTCATGTCCACTCTGGGGACACGAGTTCCTCTGACAAACGGCGACGGCCACCAAAAGTCCTCGATACCGAATCTCAGCCGGTCGAACATCCTGTCCATCTCGTCCATCATGATCCGTGTGTTCAGGCGGATCGTGGGCAAGCTCTCGTAATCGCGTTTCTTCCTATCCATACGATCACCCATCTTCAGTATTCTAGCATTACAACCTCATGTTATCAACTTGAGGCTTAATACGACAATGCTAAGCGCTTCTATATAAATATTTCTCACATCAGATCGTCCAGGGCCTTCTCGAGATCTTCCATCCGCTTCCTGACCTCCCGCTCCATCTTCTCGAGTTCCTTGCGGATGCCAGGCAGTTCTTTCCTCATCTGTGTCAGGGCGTCCTTTGTTAGGCTCTTCGCTTCCTCCTTTGAAACCCTCGTCTCCTTCTCGATGACAGAATATGCCTGCTTCCCCAGGCCTTCGGCGATCTGAAGTGCCTTAACAATGATCTTCTTGGTATCCCTTGCAGCCTTCTCAAGCTCCCTTCCGTATTTGACCGCAAGGTCCCCCGGATCACTCCTCGCTTCCATGATCCTTACCTCCCGCGCCCCCAAACTCCTCCATAACGTCCAATATCGTTTCGTCACGGATCCCGAGCTCCCTCCCTATTTGTTGGGGGCTCAGGGAAGGCCTCTTTATCGATTCATAGATGATCCTTCGGACCTGGTAGTTGTCGATGTTGCTCTCGACGAATCTTCTGGCAATCTCAAGGGTCTGCTCTTTCGATCTGATGAGCGAGGCCCTCTTGGCGTGCAAATCCTCGAGCTCCTTGTCGACTGCGAGAATCGAGTTCCTTAATTTTCTGAGCTCCTCCTTGAAGTCGTTCTCAACCTTCATTTCATGAGGCTCGATCGGAATCCTGTCTTGTTCGATCAGCTCGTCCGAGTCATCGGGCATGACGATCTCCGCGTTGAACAGGCCAGGTCCGACATCGACTATTATCGTGAACTCGGACGTCGGAACGTAGAGTTTCCTGTTCGGTCCTCCCCGATCACTCTCCGCAGGATGGCTCCTGACGAGCGCCGAATCCTCCAGCACCTTCAGATGTTTCATTATCGATTGCTGGCTCATCTGGAGCTCCTTCGAAAGTCGGAGAGGGTAATTCGGCTCCCTAACCAGGGCCTCAAGGATCTTGCGTCTGGTCGGATTCTCTATTATCGAAAGCAGCACGTCGAGATCGTTCATGTTAACACCGACTAGTGAACCTTAAGTTGTTAACATATGATATTAACCTTTCCCCTTCTTTTCTCGGCGCAGTGCAGCTCACGATGGAAGATAGCAGCGTTCCGCCAGGCCTTCGCGGCAGGAAATAAATATAACTACGAAGACGGAGTTGCGAGACATATGCCTGGAGAACTGGTCGAAGACGTCGTGATTGTCAGGGATGAGAAGGAAGCAAGCCAGGTTTACAACAAGGGTTTCTACGGCTACCCGCTCTCCGGTGGGGCGCTCGAACTCGATGTGCTTGAGGCGTGTTATCTTCTGGAGACTGGAAGGATGCAGGTGTTACGCAACCAGAGGTCTCTGGCTTTTTCTGACATGATAAAGCTCAGCGCGACGTCCTGCGACGGCTTTGAGATCCTGTATATCGTGTATAGGGATCTGAGACAGCGGGGATATGTCGTCAAACCTGATTCTGGAGAGTTTGACTTCAGAGTCTTCCCCAGGGGCGGGACGCCGACGACCTCGCAGACAAAGTACTGGGTCTTGGCCGTGGCGGAGAGGTCCCTCTTCGACATGACAGGCTTTCTCGAGGAAATGGCGAGATCGGAAAGGACCAGGAAGGAGCTCCTTCTGGCAATCGTGGACGAAGAGGGAGACATCACCTACTACAAAGCCTCAAGGTCGGGACCGACCGGTCATACCGTCGGCGACGTCGCCTCTCCGATCGAGGCAGTCCTTTTCGAAGACAGGGTTCTCGTGCTGGAGGAGGACCGGGCGGAGCGACTCTATCGGAACGGCTTCTACGGCAAGAAGCTGGGGAAAGTCCTTCAGCTTTCCCTCATAGAGACCGCATACCTCATGGGTGAGGACAAGGTCACCGTGAGAACCCCTGGTTCGAACAGGAAGGTGAGCTTGAGTGGACTCATCCGAAAAGCAATGAAGATCCAGCCAGACTTCGAACTAAGACTCAGAGCCTACGGCGACCTGAGAAAGCGCGGATTGATAGTGAAGACCGGATTCAAATACGGAGCCCACTTTAGGGTCTACGAAGCGGATCCGGAGAAGCATCATGCGAAGTATCTGGTGCATGCCGTCCCTGAGGACTACAAGGCGATGTGGCCGGAAATCTCCCGTGCCGTCAGGCTTGCGCATGGCGTGAAGAAAGACATCCTCTTCGGCAGAGTTTCGGAGAAGGATGTCCAGTATCTCAGATTCAGACGGGTCAGGCCATAGGCGTCTTCAGGCAGCCTGCGGAACATTGCAGGCATCGGCCGGCTTCCCACCGCTCAGTATCTCGTTCTTCAGTTTGGCAGCGCCGGCATAGTCCTCGGTGTCCGAAGCGATCGCCTCGTCGAGAAGGGTGACAGCCTCCTCGGTCCTCCCCGTGTTCTTCAGGATTGTCGCCATCTTCACCATGAAATGGCATCGCTTGCGGGCGAATCCGGTGTTCTCGATCGCCTTCTCGTACGAGTCCAGTGCCGCCTGTATTTCTCCGCTCTTCAGCAACCCCTCGGCCAGCCTCGCATATCTGCTCGACTTCGTCTCTGGGGGGACGTCTTCCTCGGCAGAGGCCCGAAGGACCTTTATCATCTTCATCACAGATGCTGACTTCTCGACCTCAGCTCCGCAGCACGGGCATTTTGCCACCCCCCTTTCCAGAGGTTCCCCGCAGCTCGCGCAGAGCTTCGGAAGCGAGACCCCGCAGTCAGGGCACGACTCCCAGTCCGGCTCGACGATTGCATGGCAGCTCGGGCACTCGGCAACGGTCTTGACAGAGGATGCCTCGATCTTCCCCATCACCGCAGCCCGTTCCTCTTCTGAAGGAAGGAAGAGATCTCGCTTCGCGTACAGCAACAGAAATATGAGGAATTCTCCGACGCCGATCGCAGCTCCAGTCCAGAAGAGGTAGAAATCCTTCGAGAGGTAGACCATAATGATGCGGAAAAGGACGGAGAGCCCGACGGCCATCATCACGCCTCTCCAGCCTCCGATCTCGGCCCGCCATACAGTCTTTGATGAGGAGATCTCCAAGCCTCCGATGAGGAAGAGAAGCAGGACGATCAACGTGCCGAGGGTCGTTCCGAACACGCTCTCTCCGATGAAGATCCAGATGGAAGCCACGAATGTCAGGATGCCTCCTACGACAAGCCAAATCGCTGCAGGCTTCAGCATCAACTTACTGCTCGGCAAGCTATCGACCAAGCCGAGTAATGGCAAGGTTAAGTAAATAACCTTTCGGCGATTCGCCCAGCGGATGCACCAAGAGTTCGTTCAGTTCAGAGCTGGATTTCTATTCCCAGTTTCTCGGTGAGCTCCTTGTATCTGTTTCGGATTGTAACTTCCGTGACACCCGCTATGTCCGCGACCTCTCTCTGCGTCCTGCGCTCGTTGCAGAGAATCGATGCAATGTAGATGGCGGCAGCCGCGACACCGGTTGGACCGCGGCCAGAGGTCAGCTCCTTCTTGGCTGCATCCTTGAGGATCTCGCCCGCTTTCGACTGCACCTCCCCGCTCAGCTTCAGTTCGCTGCAGAATCTCTGCACATAATCCTGTGGTCTCGTAGGCATGAGCTTCAGCTTGAGCTCCCTGGTCATGAAGCGGTAGGTTCTGCCAATCTCCTTTCTTCCGACGCGGCTTGAGTTCGCGACTTCGTCCAGGGTCCTTGGCACACCACATTGCCTGCATGCCGCGTATAGCGATGCGGCCACAACGCCCTCGATGCTTCTCCCCCTGATGAGGTTCTTGTTGACCGCCTTCCTGTACACCATGGCTGCGGTCTCCCTCACGTTTCGAGGCAACCCCATCGCAGAGGCCATACGGTCAAGCTCGCTGAGAGCGAAAGCAAGATTGCGCTCGGTGGCGTTCGAGACTCTTATCCTTCTCTGCCACTTCCTAAGCCGGTAGAGCTGCGCCCTGTTTCTCGTCGGTATGCTCTTTCCATAGCTGTCTTTGTTCTTCCAGGATATCTCTGTCGAAAGGCCCTTGTCGTGGATGGTGTATGTCATCGGGGCGCCAGTTCTCGCGCGCTTCTCTCCCTGCTCGACGTCGAATGCCCTCCACTCAGGTCCTTGATCGATGAACTGGTCATCTATTACCAGTCCGCAGTCCTCGCAGATAAGTTCGCCGCGTTCGTAGTCCCTTACAAGGTGTCCGCTGTTGCACTCGGGGCATCGCTCTATCTCATCGGTCCCTTCTTTTGTCCTTGCCATAGTTTCCGACCTCCTCCACGTATACCTGCTTGCCCAAGGTTGCAAGCAGGTTCAGGCCACCGGATGGCTCGATCGTGACATACGGGGCGGCGACGGGGCCGAATACTCTCCTGACGGTTCCCATTGCCCTTTTCCGGTTATCGACGATCTTCGCTCTTAGCCGCGGAGCAAAAGCAGCCTTGATGACAAGCTTCCCATCAAAAGTAACCTCTTGGACGGTTCCAAGGACCTTCATTTGCTCACCTTGCGTCACCTGACGCGACCCGGCGCTCGCCCACTACATTCTAGATGTTATATATAAACATTTCGTAAAGCTTTAATTAGTTGCTACGACGGGCACCTGGGCACATCCCACGCACGGGGCGGATGCCAGTACTCAAATTGCCATCAACTCCAAACGTTTGGCTGATGCGGGCACAGGGTCAGAATGATTTAAGACCGCGCAAGCAATCCGATGTTCCGTGGAAGTGTCAAGAGATCATCCTAGATACCGTTCCCTTGCGACCAGGGAAAGACTCGCCCAGCTGAACAGAGCTGGGATCGTCTCGACGACCGGTCTTATCGCTCACGGAAGGGGAGAGGCGTTCGATTACCTGCTCGGGGAAAGGACGACACCGGATGCATTGCTGGCTGAGAGAGTGGCCGTCGCCTACCTGCTGGAGGCAAGGAATCCGGTCATCTCCGTCAACGGCAACGTCGCGGCCCTTTGCCCCGAGGAGGTGATAGCGCTTTCCGAGGCCATACCAGCGAAGATCGAAGTGAATCTGTTCCATCGGACTGAAGGAAGGATGGAGAAGGTCATCAGGCATATGGAGGAGGCCGGAGCGAAGAAGGTTCTCGGAAGGAATCCTGATGCAGAACTGGATGGCATAGCCTCCGATCGCGCTCACTGCACACAGGAGGGGATATTCTCTGCAGACGTCGTCCTGGTCCCGCTAGAGGACGGTGACAGAGCGGAGGCATTGGTGCGCGCCGGAAAGATCGTGATCGCTATCGACCTCAACCCCCTCTCAAGGACGGCGAGAGCGGCGACCGTCAGCATAGTCGACGAGGTCACGAGGGCGCTGCCGAACATGATCGGGTTCGTGCGCGATCTTCGAGAGGACATTTCCCGCAGGAGACGCTTGATATCGTCCTATGACAACCGTGCAAACCTGAGGAAGACGATCAAATCGATATGCAGTTACCTCCAGACCGCCGAGTGAAGAGCAAAGAATAAACTCTATGGACGGCATCTTGTGGCGGTGGTTTTCTGAAGGACGAGGTAGAGAAGGGGATAGAGAAGCTGGAGTGGGCCAGCTCGCACATGAAAGTCCTGGCCGAGATCAGAAGGCAGATGGTCAAGGACCGACCTCTCGACGGCCTGAGAATCGGAATGGCTCTCCATGTCGAGGCGAAGACTGGTATGCTGGCCGTTTCTCTCGCCGAGGC
>JAJRAH010000054.1 GCA_028679985.1 Methanomassiliicoccales archaeon | reverse complement strand
GCATCGCACTGAGCATCCCATCGCCGTCGCTTTCCTATCAGGTCGGGGACTACGAACGGTTGCGCGGGGTGTTGGCTGAAAACGCAATAGCGAACTTCGATACTTCCCTTCGCACGCTGAGGAAACTACCCAGACTCCTGAGATCGACCTCGGAGATCAGACTCGTTATGAGGGGGGACGAGATCCTTGACATTGCTCCAATTGGCGATGACGAAATCTTCGGCGTGGCGGTTGACATCGGAACAACGACGGACGTCGCGTATCTCCTCGATCTGCGCAGCGGAAGATGTGCATCCGTCCAGTCGAGAATGAACCCTCAAATAGCGCATGGCGACGACGTAATATCGAGGATCACGTACGCGATGAAGAACAGCGAAGGGGCAGAGGCTCTGCAGAAGCAGATAACTTCCTGCATCGACGAACTCATTGGAGATTGTTGTGCCAAGGCAGGCGTGCCCCGCGAGAAGATATTTGAGGTCGTTGTCGTCGGTAACACGGCAATGCATCATCTGTTCTTCGGTCTTGATACCGCGAACCTGGGTCGCTCGCCGTTCATTCCTGTCGTTGCGGACTCCATCGAGGTGAAGAGCAGAGAGCTCGGGATTGACGCAGCGCCGGAGGCTTATGTCTATTCCCTTCCTAACGTCGCAGGTTTTGTCGGCGCCGACCACATAGGTGTCCTCCTGGCATGCAGACTTTGGGAGAGCGCTGACCACAAAATGGCAATCGATATTGGGACGAATGGTGAGATATCAGTGGGCAACTCGGCCGGCATCGCGAGTACCTCATGCGCCGCAGGACCAGCCCTCGAAGGGGCGAACATTCGATTCGGGATGAGGGCGACTACTGGGGCGATAGATCATCTGGCGATCTCCGCCGACCTCGAGGTCTCTTACTCGACGATAAACAATGGAAAACCGAGGGGGCTGTGCGGTTCGGCTGTCGTCGACGCTGTATCCGAGATGTTCAGGGCCGGGGTGATTGGTCCAAACGGTAAGATAAGAACTGATCTGAAATCCACCAGAATCAAGGCTCCGCATGGAGACCTGCAATTCATCATCGCGACAGAGGAGGAGTCTGCTACAGGTGAGGCAGTCTCCGTCACGCAGAAAGACGTGAGCGAGGTGCAGTGCGCCAAGGCCGCGATGTATGCCGGTGCGACAATCCTCATGGAAGACCGAGGAGTGACGCAGGACGATCTTGAATCGATACTCCTTGCAGGGGCGTTCGGCAACTACATTTCCCCGAAAAGCGCGATCGGCCTAGGGATCTTTCCCGAGGTACCGTTGTCGAGAGTGAAACAGATCGGAAACGCTGCTGGCTCCGGCGCAAAGATCGCTCTTCTTGACGAAACCGCCCGAGAGGAAGCTAGGAAGCTGGCAAGGGAGATCAAGTTCGTGGAACTGGCCGCAAGACCTGAGTTCCAGGAGAGGTTCTTCCAGGCTCTGTACATACCCCATCGAGACCAATCACTGTTTCCGGATGTTATGTCGAGGACCGTGGATATCAACAAGATCAAGGAATCGATCTGAGAGCGCTCGATGCCCGCGAAATCCCAGAATGTGGGAAATCGACCCGGACCTCCAGCGATTCTCTCCTGGATTCAAACGCCTGAGCATTTTAGCGAGAATTGCTGGGAGTAGCTCGCCGGCAACAATCTTATATTCGCCATCATGGATTATGAAGCTCGGCATCCGAGGCCTTTATGAAGAGGGTGAAATAATGAGCAGGGAGAAGCTGGACGCGAAGGACAAAGAGCTATTGATCATGTTGGCGAACAACCCGGAGTGGACGTACGAGAAGATCGCGGAGAAGATGGGCATGACCAGCCGATCCGTGGGGTACAGAATCGAGCGGCTACGGGAAATGAGGGTTCTTCAGAAAGCCAACTTGATCTACTACGACAGGCTGGGCGACCTCATCTACTCTGCAATCTTGAAATTCAACACGGGAATCTCTGCTGAAAGGCACGAGCAAGTAATCCAGGAGTTGAAGAATCATCCGGCGACGATTCAGGTTTTCTCTGCAATCGGCTCTTTCGGCCTCATCCTTCTGATACATGCTGAGAACCCGAAAGAAGCGGAAAGGCTCATGAGAGAGATGGTTATCAGTTGCCGTGATTTCGAAAGCTACGAGATAAGCCAGATAACAGAGATATACAGCATATACCGTCACTACGTGTAAGCGACCTGATGGTCACATGGCCAAGATACATTTCGAGCCTGCTGGAAGAATCATAGATATCTCCGATGAGAGGATCACTGTTGCCGAAGCTGCGGAGAGAGCATCCGTGCCGCTGGATTCGGTATGCGGAGGAAGAGGGACCTGCGGAAGATGCAGAGTCATCGTCACCTCTGAGGACGCCCTCATAACTGAGGAAGATCGGAAGGCCATCGACCCAAGAGACCTGGACCGTGGAGTGAGACTCGCATGCAGGATGAAGGCGGATCACGACCTTGTTGTCGAGATTCCAACCGAGTTTGCACGGTCAAGCCAGATAATACTCGAAGACTCCGCCATTGACATAGAGATCAAGCCCCGGATCCGGTGGATACCGCTCAGGGTACCTCCACCTTCACTTGATTTTCAGGTCGGTGACTTCGAGCGCCTCTCCAAAGTACTGGAAGACAGGCTGGGTACGAAAAGCCTCCTCGCCTCCTTGCCGATTATGAACTCGCTCAATGAGCTTCTGCGGATCGAAGGGGAAGTGACGGCGATACTCCGTGGCAATGAGCTCATAGGAATGATTCCCCCGAAGCCCAAAGAGAGATACGGGATGGCGATCGACGTTGGAACGACGACGGTCGTCGCCTACCTGATGGACCTCGAATCTGGGAAGGAGGTCGCCGTGAAATCCGCAATGAATCCCCAGATAGGGTACGGGGACGACGTGGTTTCCAGAATCACGTTTGCAATGGAACGACGGAACGGTACGAGTGTTCTGCAATCCCTGATTGTCAGTTGCATCAACGACCTGATCGACGGATGCTGCGCTGCCACTTGCGTTTCTAGGAACGACATCTACGAGATCGTAGCGGTCGGAAACACTGCGATGCACCACATGTTGTTCGGTTTGACGACATCGGGATTGGCGTTCTCACCATACGTTCCTGTGATCTCGGATCCAGTGGAATTCAAAGCCAAGGAAATCGGGATCGATATCGCACCGGAGGGATACGTGCACTCCCTTCCGAACGTAGCCGGTTTTGTCGGTGCAGATCACGTCGCCGTACTTCTTGCCTCTCACATATGGGAATCGGTGGAACCCAGACTTGTAATAGACATAGGGACGAACGGAGAGATCTCCCTTGGGGATTCAGAGAGGATCGTCTGCGCTTCCTGTGCAGCTGGACCTGCGTTTGAAGGGGCTAGCCTCAAGTTCGGCATGAGAGGCACGGAAGGAGCGATCGACCACGTCAGCATATCGAAGGATTACACGGTCAAGTACACGACGATTGGAGGAACTCCACCAAGAGGACTGTGCGGTTCTGGTGCCGTGGACGCGATTTCTGAGATGTCCAAGACTGGAGTGATCGACAGGACTGGGAGGATCATGGAGGAACTGGAGATTCCTGGAATCCGGGTCCGGAACGGCGAATCGGAATTCGTGATCGCGGCGGAGAAAGAATCAGCAATCAATGAGCCGATCACAATCACACAAGACGATGTGGTCCAGATTCAGTACGCAAAGGCTGCCATGTATGCAGGCGCATGCATTCTGATGGACAGCCTGGGGATCAACGCTTCGAGATTGAATGCTATAATGCTCGCTGGTGCGTTTGGCAACTACTTGAGCCCGGAGAGTGCGAGGACGATAGGACTGATCCCAGAGGTACCTTTGCAGAGAGTAATCGGAATTGGAAACGCGGCCGGGGCAGGGGCAAAGATGGCACTTCTCAACGAGGACTTCCGAGAGAGGGCACGCGAGATCCTGAGGAAGGTCGAGTACATCGAGCTCGCGGCCCATTCCGGCTTCGAGGAGTTGTTCTACCGCGCACTATACATTCCCAACTACGACACTTCATCATTCCCGGGAACAACGTCCGATATCTGAGGATTCGAGACACGTTTCTGGATAAAACGGTCGGGTCTGCGTCTGCTCGGAAGGAAAAGGTAATTTAGGATAGGCCCCATTCCACGAGATACAGAGCCGGAGAGGGATACGATGAAAGGATACGCTGGCAGGATACTGACTGTGGACTTGAATGACCATTCTTCCAGGGTTGACCCACTGGAACCGGAAGTCGCCAAGAGGTTCATCGGCGGAAAGGGCTTGGGCGCCCGTCTGTTGACCCAAATCGTCGCGGAGGGAATCGATCCCCTTTCCCCTAGCAATGTTCTCATCCTGGCAATCGGACCCCTTACGGGGACGAGAGCTCCGACTTCGAACAGATTCGGTGCGTTCTTCAAGTCTCCTCTCACAAGTATCTGGGGAGAGTCATATGCTGGCGGTCACTTGGGCCCCCACATCCGGAAAGCCGGTTATGATGCAGTGATTGTGACGGGACGGGCGAAGCATCCCACATACGTGTCGATCCTGGATGACACCGTCTCTTTCCATGATGCCTCAAGTCTTTGGGGTATGAACACAAGAGAGGCCGAGGATGCTGTCAAGAAGGATGTTGGGGAGGAAAAGGCCAGGGTCATGACGATCGGGCCGGCAGGGGAGAACATGGTCCGATTCGCTTGCGTCTGCAATGATTACTACAGGCAGCTCGGAAGGGCAGGCGCGGGGGCAGTCATGGGATCGAAGAATCTGAAGGCTATCGCATTCCTGGGAACCGGTCAAATCGAGTTGGCCAATGAGGAGAAATTCGAGGAGATCGTGAAAGGGGTTTCCGCCCGAATCCCAAAAGACGGCCCGATGACCAAATTCGGAACGCCGAACATGGTCAACGTCCAGAATGCACTCGGCGTGTTTCCAACCCACTACTGGCAGAAGGGTTTCTTCGATGCGCACGGAAACATCAACGCGCCGACGATGGCGAAGGAGATACTCGACAAGAACAAGGCGTGCTGGAACTGTCCAGTCGCCTGCGGGAAGATGTCCTCGGTGAAAGATGGCAAGTATGCGGGGACAGTCGTCGAAGGACCGGAGTACGAGACGTTGTTTGCGTTCGGAGGTCTGTGCGAGCTCTCCGACATCAAGGCTGTTGCAAAGGCGAACGAGACTTGCGATCTGCTCGGCCTTGACACGATCACGGCTGGAAACGCCATAGGGTTCGCGATGAGAGCCTATGAGCTGGGGAGAATCCAGTCTCCGTTCCCTATCAAGTTCGGGGACGATGATGTCACACTTAAGCTACTTGATATGATGGCAAAGAGAGAGGGGCTCGGTGGGATACTGGCTGACGGGGTGAGGATGGCGTCGAAGCACCTAGGCCTTGAAGACATTGCTGTGCACGTGAAGGGACTCGAGCCGCCGGGCTACGACCCCAGGGGATACAACGGAATGGCCCTCTCATACGCGGTCGGCGTCAGAGGGGCAGATCATCTCAGATCGACCTCGTACGCTTACGAAATGAGAAACGTGTCCGACCGGTTCATGGTCAGCGGCAAAGCGGCCTTCGTCAAAGGGCTGGAGGACAAACTGGCCGTCGTAGATTCGATGGTCATCTGCTGCTTCGTCCGGGATTCATACGAATGGGACGATTTGGCGAGACTCTACACATACTCGACCGGCTTGGACATGAGTGCCGCCCAGATTAGGGAGGCGGGAGCCAGAGCGGTTGACACCGCAAGGCGCTTCAGCACAAGAGAGGGGATAAGCAGAAAGGACGACTCACTGCCGAAGATCTTCCATGAGGCACCATTCGCAGACGGTTCTTCCAAGACGCATGTCGTAGTGAAGGCGGACTTTGAGAGGATGCTTGATGAGTACTATCAAGCCAGAGGATGGACGAGCGACGGAATTCCCCCGATGATTCCTGAGTCGCTCAAGACAGAGAATCCTGGCCACTCCAAGTGACCCGCCTGAATTCGTCGGACTACCGTTGTCGCTATCAGTAGGATAAAGTATAGAAAAGTGAAGAAAAGAATGGAATGTTGGATTAGGAGAGCGATCAGGCGTTGCAGTTCTCCTGGATCTCCTTCTCCAGGAGTTCCAATCCGGTGTCGATCTGAGCGCGGGTGACATTCAGAGCGGGTATGATCCTGATGCTGCTAGCGCCGCAGAACAGAACGAGAAGTCCGCGCTTCATCGCATCCATGCAGATCTTATTCCTCGTCACCATATCTGGTTCCTTCGACTTCTTGTTCTTGACGATCTCGATTGCCGTCATCAGACCGATTCCGCGGACATCTCCGACTATCTCGTACTTCTGCTTCATTTCGTTCAGGCGGCCGATCATGTACTCCCCTTGCTTCGTGGCGTTCTCCAGCATCTTCTCTTCTTTCATCGCCTCTATCGTTGCGAGCGCGGCTGCACATGTGACAGGATTACCCCCGAACGTAGTCGCATGAGCCCCTGGCTGCTTGATATCGTATTTCTCGTTGAACAGGCAGGCACTCATCGGCATGCCCGAGGCGATACCCTTTGCAATGACCATTATGTCAGGCACTACATCGAAATTCTCGATTGCGAACCATTTCCCGGTTCTGCCAAACCCCGACTGGACCTCGTCCGCGACGAACAGGATGCCATACTTCTCGCAGATTTTCTTGACTTCCTTGTGCCAGGCCTTTGGCGGGACGATGTATCCTCCCTCTCCTTGGATTGGCTCCACGAAAATCGATGCGACCTCTTCCGGCGGGATGAACTTCTCCAGGTACATCTCGTCGATGACCTTTGCGCAATACACGTCGCACTCTGGATACTCCATCTTGTACGGGCACCTGTAACAGTAGGCATAGGGAACGTGGACGACCCCGGGCATTTCCGGCATGAATCCCTTACGGTAGGCGTTCTTGCTCGCAGTCAGGCTGAGTGCGCCGATGGATTTGCCATGAAACGCGCCCATGAATGCGATCTCCCGCGGCCTACCAGTTGCCCAGCGGGCAACCTTTATCGCAGAGTCTATCGCCCCGGCCCCGCTGCACATGAAGTAGACCTTCTTCTCGAAATCGCCGGGCGTGATCTCGTTCAGCTTCTTCGCCACCTCGCCCTCTAAGTTCTGTGACAGAAGGATGCCCGGAAAGTGAATGAGCTCTCCTACCTGCTTCCTCACGGCTTCGACCACCTTCGGGTGGCAATGGCCAGTGTTGTTGACAGCTATCCCTGATTGGAAATCGAGGTAGACATTGCCGTCTACGTCCTCGACATACATCCCCTGACCCCGTTTGGCGACGATGGGCATGACCTTGTTGGTCGTTGCCATGTACTTCTTGTCTCTCTCAAGTATCTCCTTCGCCTTTGGACCGGGCGGCTCGACCTTCATCGAGATTCTATTCAGTTCTCCTGCGGTCATCGGTTTCCCCCGTGATGTCAGGAAGGCTTACCGTCGAGCATTTCCTATAAACCTTTTCTTCACTCAATACAAGAAACGGCGGCATCAGAGGAAGTCCATTGGAGGGGAAAACACCGGAAGAACAGAAGAGGAAAGGAAAGGGTTTAGAATTCCTTCGAGTAGACTACCTTCCCGCCGACCATCGTCATGAGGACCTTTATGTTCTTGATACCCTCAGGCGCGATCTTGAAGGGGTCGTCAGAGACGACAACCATGTCTGCGAACTTGCCGACCTCTATGGATCCTTTGACGTCCTCCTCGCCGGTCGAGTATGCTCCCTCGATCGTAACCATCCTGATCGCTTCCTCGATCGGTATCTTCTGCTCGGGGTGCCAACCGCCGTCTGGTATCCCATTGGGATCCTTCCTTACAGTGGAAGCATAGACGTTCATGAACGGGTTCGGAGTCTCGATAGGAGCATCAGTCCCAGAACACATGTGAACGCCCGCGTCCATCAAAGACTTGTAGGCGTGAGCGTACTTCTCCCTTTCCGGGCTCACGAACCTTGGAATCCAGTTCTGTCCCTTCATAAGGAAGACGGGCTGGACGTTTGCAATGATGTTCAACTTCTCGAAATCCTCGATCAAGTCCTTGCCGAGTATTATGCAGTGACTGATCTTGAACCTCGGATCTTTCGTCGGGCATTCCTTCAGGACTTCTTTGAATATCTGGACGACCGTCTCGATCGCCCCGTCTCCGAGTGCATGAATGTCGATCCTGATGCCGCTCTTCGTCGCCTTCAAAGCGAAGGCCTTTATCTGATCTCGAGGAATGCGCATGACGCCACTCGTGCTCGGCATGTCAACGTACGGGGCGCGCAGCGCGGCAGTATGACTGCTCAGAGATCCATCAACAATCATCTTCGAGCCAGCAAACCTCACCTTGTGGTTACCGAAACCGCTCTCAAGGCCTATGCTCACGGCGCTGTCTAGGTACTGGTAGCCGAGATAAAAGTTGACTCGAATCGGCAGCTTGCCCTCGGCCTCTAGCTCTTGGTATGCCTTCACCTGGGCATCGCCCGCGAGGATGTCGATCATCGAAGTGAGACCGAATTCCACAGCCCTGTCGGCACAGTACTTCAACGCTGCCTTCGTCTCCTCGTAGCTGAAAAGACCTGCCCCCGTTTCGAGGAAACCCGGTGCCACAAGATCGATTCCGTTCTCGAGCAGGATTCCAGTGGGTTCGCCCTTCTCGTTCTTCTCCACCTTCCCACCGGGAGGATCTGGTGTATCTCTGCCGATGCCTTTCTGCTTCATGAACATCGTGTTGATCAGGCAGATGTGAGCATTCCAATGGATGAGGAAAACTGGATTATCCGGCGCTACCGAATCCACCTCCCACCTAGTAGGATATCGGCGCTCCTCCATTCTCTCCTGATTCCATCCCGATCCCAAGATCATCTGGCCCTTGGGAATCTTCTTCGCTTTCTCCTTCACTTTCTCCAAGAACTCTGGAATGTTCTTGACCTCATTCAGCACTATCCCGTTGGCGAAGTGCCCGACGAGGAGCGGATGCATGTGAGAATCCTGCATTCCCGGCAAAACGGTCTTGCCCTTGGCGTCGATGATCTTGGTCTTCTTGCCTGCCATCGACTGCACAGTCGAATTCGTACTGACTGCCGCGATCTTGTCCCCCACGATTCCGACTGCTTCTGCCCTCTTCATTCCCTTGTCGACAGTTATGACGTTCGCATTGATTATCGCCACATCGAGACTCAACCCTTCCTTCAACAATTACACCCCCTACCTTCATCTCCTGACATGAAATTCCTCTGCCGCCTTCACCGAAGCCTTGATGTTCTCGAATGAGGTCCTCGGAGATATCTCGCAGCCGGGGGACAGTATCATACCAGTACCGTCCCCGAATCCCG
>JAJRAH010000053.1 GCA_028679985.1 Methanomassiliicoccales archaeon | reverse complement strand
TGTTGCACGATTTCGGAGAGATGACAAGGAAATGCACCGAATGGGGCATGCCTCTCCTCGTCATGATCTACCCGCGGGGTAAGAAGATCAAGGATTCCTTCGACGTCGACCTCGTCAAGCACTGCGCCAGGGTCGGGGCCGAACTAGGCGCCGACGTCATAAAGACGAACTACACGGGGGACATCGACTCCTTCAAAGAGGTCGTGAAGGGAGCGCTGGCACCCGTCGTCATCGCCGGAGGACCCAAGATGGACTCGGACGAGAAACTCCTCGAGATGGTCAGGGACTCCATATACGCTGGAGGAAGGGGCGTTTCGATAGGCAGGAACGTATTTCAGCACAGGAACGTAATGGGAATAACGAGAGCGATCTCCTCGATCGTGCTAGACAATGCAAGCGTTGAGGATGCTCTGAAATTGCTGAAGTGATCCGATGAGCGAGAGGAGAAAGGAGTTGGTCGTTTGGGTCAGATCGGATCTCCCGTCGAACTATGACGACAGGAAGGCGATCGTTACCGCGGCATTAGAGAGTGGATACTTCAACATAGTCACCCGCGATAAGGATGAATCTCTCAGGAAACTGGGGATATTCAACACGATCCTCCTGAGGAACAGAGACTTCATCGAGGATGACGAGGTCATCGGCAAATTGATCGAGATACGCGGCCCGAAGGACTTGAAGGAAGCGTCCAGGCTCAAGGGAAAGGTGAAATACGTCGTGATCTCGGCCAGGGATTGGAAGATCATCCCCCTTGAGAACCTCATCGCGGAATTCCAGACTTCCGACACTGGAATCCTGGCGTGTGCCTCCACACCAGATGAGGCCAAGCTGTTCGCGGAGACGCTGGAGGTCGGAGTCGCGGGACTCGTCATCGAACCTTCCTCGTCCGCATCATTGAAGGACTTCCATCAATTCACTGCGAGAGAAGCTCTCACGATCGAGCTGACGCCAGCTCCGATCAGCAAGATTGTCCCCCTTCCGTCCGGGGACAGGGTGTGCGTCGACACCTGCTCGTTGCTCCGGTCGGGCGAGGGGATGCTTGTCGGATCCCAGTCTTCTTGTCTTTTCCTGATTCAATCTGAGTGTGCTGAGTGCGAATACGTCGCCGCGCGTCCGTTCCGGGTGAATGCGGGAGCCGTGCACTCATACGTGCTTGCCGCGGACGGTAAGACCAAGTACCTGTCCGAAGTGAGGAGCGGAGACGAGCTACTGGCGGTGGACACGAAGGGCAACTGCAGGGGAGTCGTCGTTGGCAGGTCGAAGATCGAGCGCAGACCGTTGTTGCTCGTGGAAGTCGATCTCGAGGGACGAAGATACACTACGATACTTCAGAATGCGGAGACGATAAGACTCTGCACGCCGGACACACCGATTTCCGTGTCGGAACTGAAGGTCGGGGACAAGGTGCTCGTCAAAGTCGAGAAGGGAGCAAGGCATTTCGGTCATTCGATCGCCGAAACGATCATGGAGAGATGATGAAGATCTGCATATCGATTGTCGAGAAGACACTGGAAGAGGCTGTCGCGTCCTCGAAGAGAGCGGCGGAGAAATCGCCGGAGTTGATAGAAGTCAGATTCGATCACATCACCCCGCTCCCGGACGACCTGACCGGGTTCAAAGAGATCCAGGTCCCCAAGATAGCGACTCTCAGATCGGTATCCCAAGGAGGTCACTTCTCCGGAAGCGACAGGGAGAAAGCCGCGCTCTTCAGGAAAGCGACAAAGGCGGGTTTCGGGGTGCTCGACATCGAGTCAGATTCCCCCTTGCTGACCCACGCTTCGAGAGATTTCAGAGGAGCGGACACGATATGCTCGCACCACAATCTGCATCTGACCCCAGAAACCGCAGAGATTGTGGAGATCCTTGTCTCAAACGCGTCGAAGGGGAACGTTACGAAAGCAGCATTCAAGGTCAACTCGGTACACGATATCCGGTCGATCGTCGAGGCCGCAATGGTCTTCTCCTCCACCGAGAACGACTTCATCCTCTTGGGGATGGGGGCGCTTGGGGAGATGACAAGGATACATGCGAAGCGCATGAAATGCGCTTTCACGTACGCCTCCCTCGAACCGGGAAAGGAGGCTGCCCCCGGACAGATCGATTTCGACACGCTCAGGCGTCTCGGAGACGAACCCGTCATCACGGGAATCACCGGCTTTCCTCTCGATCATTCGATTTCTCCGCAGATGCACAACTCGGCCTTCGTGCAAATGGGGATCCCAGGACGATACCTTTCGCTGCCGGCGAGGGACGAAGAGATGGAAGACCTTCTTGAGCTTGCGACAGAGCTCAATATGAGAGGATTCA
This sequence comes from Methanomassiliicoccales archaeon, assembly GCA_028679985.1. Classification (GTDB taxonomy): domain Archaea; phylum Thermoplasmatota; class Thermoplasmata; order Methanomassiliicoccales; family JACIVX01; genus JAJRAG01. The sequence continues at coordinate 1,673 of JAJRAH010000053.1, read as the reverse complement.
ATGTGACGATCCCGCACAAGGAGAACATCATCCCGCTGCTGGACGATCTTGATGAGATCGCATCGAGAACGAAAGCCGTCAACACGGTCATCAACCGCAACGGGGAGTTCATCGGTACGAACACCGACGTGTTCGGGGTCGCCAGGACATTCGAGAGCGCAGGAGTGCAGGTCAAGGGCCGGAGAGTGTTGGTAGTCGGCGCGGGCGGCGCTGCCAGAGCCTGCATCTCGCATCTATCCACGAACGGTGCTAGAATCTCCCTCGTCAACAGGACGAGACTCAGAGCTGATGTTCTCGCGAACGATTTCCAAGGAGTTCAGGTCGTGGACAGAGGCGAAGCAGAGAAGATGCCGTTCGACATCGTCGTGAACTGCACTCCCCTCGGGATGAAGGGATTTCCCGATGAGCTGCCGATCTCGCCTCAGGTGTTCAGACCTGGACAGTTCGTTTTCGATACGATATACAATCCTGGTATCACCAGATTCCTTAGCGAGGCGCAGGGCAGGGGAGCGACGGTCCAATCGGGCATTGAGATGCTTGTCCACCAGGCTATCAAGGCCTTCGAAGCATGGACCGGGAAGTCCCCTCCGTACGATGTGATGGCGGAGGCTGCGAGGAGCGCGATGGGATGAAGGGAGAAGCAGTATGCCACGGCGCCGCGACCATAGTCAACGCGATTGCAACGGGGAAGGGGGCCGCTTTCGGGATCGGTCTCCGGACATGGGCGGAGGTCGAACTCGTCGATGCAAAAGGGATCGAAGTAGAAATCGAAGGGTTCGAGGAGGAAGACCCCCGATTGGTCCGGAGATGCGTGGAGAACGTACTACAGACCTACGCGAAGGACGAGGGTTACGGGGCGAAAGTAAGGACGAAATCTGAGATTCCAGTTTCAAAAGGCCTCAAGAGCAGCAGCGCAGCTGCAAACGCGGTCGTGACGGCGACCCTGAGAGCACTGGGTTCGAGCTGCGACCCCCTCGAGGTAATCAGAATTGGAACGAGAAGTGCTATCGAAGCGGGTGTCTCCGTAACCGGCGCGTTCGACGATGCCTGCGCCTCCTACTTCGGCGGAGTCGTTCTCACCGACAACGCGAAGGAGGAGGTCTTGAGGAGGGACACCATGAGGACCGACTTGAAGGTTATCATCGATGTCCCGTCCTTCCAGATAAGGAAGGGAGACCTTCCCTTGGAAAGGATCAAGTCGCTTCGGGAAATGGTCGACATAGCCTTCGACATCGCACTGAGCGGAGACTATCTGAGCGCACTGACACTCAACGGCCTGTGCTACAGCGCAGCTCTCGGTTTGGATCAGACCCCGTCGCTCGAGGCGCTCCGAAGGGGAGCCAAGGCAGCGGGGCTGTCCGGAACGGGACCAGCGACAGTCATCCTTGTGGAGAGGAGAGCCGCCGATGAATTCATCAATGCCTTCCCGAAGAAAGACAGCCTCGTGGTGACGGACGTGTTCAATGGAAATGAGATGGGGGCTTCACCTTGAGGCTGGTCGTGAGATCGTCCTCGATCGATGGCATTGTCCCATCTTCCCCCTCCAAATCCTACACTCACAGGGCTATGGTTCTGGCGCTGCTGGCAGATGGTAGTTCGACACTGAGGAACGTGTTGCTCAGCGGGGACACGCTTGCCACATTGAGGGCGGTGCAGCAACTCGGCGGGGAGGT
>JAJRAH010000052.1 GCA_028679985.1 Methanomassiliicoccales archaeon | reverse complement strand
GTTCATTAGCATTTTGGTACGTTTCTTGGACTATTACGATTTTCTCTTTTGCATTGCATAGAATGATTCTCGCACTCAATTCGTTCGACCTTGCCTTCTCGTCCTCTCAACAGAGAAAGAATAGAAAGAGGGAAAGGCTCCGGGTCGCGATAATCTCGTGGGGGATTTGATAGACCGGAGTCTTCCCCTCCATTCATTTGTCTATTTCCGTCTAACGAACAATATAAACGCCGCTGAGCCTACAACGACTAGTGCACCCAACGCCGCGATTGTGCCCGTAATACCGAATACCTCCGCCAAAGGAGAAAGACTCTCAATGCCTAGCGTATGCGTGGAGAAGCTCGGGATGTAAACCATCAACTGCGAAGATCCCTCATTCTGGAGGATCGTGTATACCGCATCCTCATCGTAGATGCCACTTGCGTACAGCACTTCGAGCGGGTTCGTGCTAGCCCTGACATTCCTGCCGTCCAACTTGACTGTAACCTCTCCGTTCTTCGTCTCCATCGTGAGCTGGTCCATGTTCATCAGTATGACCCTGCCCTCGTGATTCTCCGAGGAGACCTGGAGGATGATCCTGTTCCGCTCGGCCTGCATGACGGTCATCCTGAACTCGTGCTGGTACTCCATGATATCGTACACCGCGCTGCCGTTCCTCACCATGAGCGATATCTCGCACGCCATCCTGTTCTGGATGATCGCCTGCATCATTGCCTGCTCGTTGTGCATGTGCCTGTGGGCGAATGTCGGCTTGGCTCTGAACATCGCATGATCGTCAAGGAATGTCACGTTGACGTACGTTCCAGATGCTCCCGACTCAACCACGATTGAACCGTCGTCGGTACAGATTATTCCTTCCACTTCGCCGTCTGATATCATCAGCGCTTTGTGCTGACCGTTTGGCCCATCTCCCGGTCCGCCAGATATCTCAGTGACGCTCATTCCCTCTGCGACCTTGAAGGATACCGTGGTCTCTGTGTCGTTCGCGATGACGTGATACATTGCGGTAGGATTGTCATGTACAATGATCTGGACAGTGTCATTCTCAAACATCATGACGGCCCCATGGACCTCTGGGACGGATGGAGCAAAGTCGGCGATATCGATTCTTTCGAAGACAGCAACAGGGCCGTCGTCAGTCTCGAGGACGTAGTCTGTGATCATACCGTTAGTCTCGTTAAGGCGAAAGTCGACGAAGTATCCATCAGCGATTCCGTCAGCATATGTGAACTGATCGAACAGCCCGTACTTCTTCCCCGCCTGCATCATTTCCTGCATTCGCTCCTGCATGTCTTGATCGGAACCTTCACCGTTCATGAAGCCTGAACCATCTTTCCACATGTGACCGCTCATTCCCATGCCGTTCCCGTTCTGTCCGCCTATCATCATATTCCCTTCTGCGGACGCGTTGCCATCGGCTGAGACGATCGTCGTGAACAAAGAGACGAACATGACCGCGGCGAGCGATGGCGCGATTACATGCGTGAATTTCAGTCGCACTCCTATCACCAACCTAGCGCAGAAGAGGCAGTACTTAAGCACTTTATGGTTCAAGTCTCGAACCGACTTGAACGTCGTTCGAACGAAGAGGCATTCGTGACGTCGAGATTCGTTTGTGTCGAATTGCTGGCATTCTATGTCGAGCAGTTGGGGAGATTGTTTAATAAAGTCCCGTAATATTGTGAATCGGGTGAATCATGACTCCGTTGGATCTCTTCCTCAGGGCGTGCTTCGCGGGCTTCTCACTCATACTGCTGTCCGTTTCTGTGCTCGCATTCAAGCGATATGGAGAAGCGAGGCTCGGGATCGTTGCTGTTGCCTTCGGGGTTTTCTCTCTCGTGTCGATCCTGACTCTAGCATCCGGATTCTTGGGTTGGGATGCGTTTGAAATGAGTTCCTATCTCATCGCTCTCAACATCGGGATCCTGCTCTGCTTGTACCTTGCCATGCTGAAGAGATGAGGCGAATGGAAGAGGCTCTCAACCTTGAGAACCGACGGAAGATCTATGGGTTCATCAGCAAGAACCCTGGAACTTATCTGAGGGAGATGGAGCGGGACCTTGGGATGCAGCCCGGGCTCTTGTCGTATCACCTTGATTATTTGGAAAGAAGGGAGCTGCTGAGGATCGAGGACGACGGCTATCGGAAGAGGTACTTCCCCGGGGCCGAATACAAGCTGAAGGGGCGCAAGGTCATATCGCTCCTGAGGCTTGATTCCCCCAGAAAGATCCTGATCCACCTTCTCGTGAACGGATCGACCTCCTTCAGGGATCTCTTGCCGGCAGTCGGAGTGTCGAAATCGACCCTCTCCTACAACATGAAGAAGCTGACGGCCGCAGGCGTGGTCCAGGTTGTGAGGTCGGAGCGGGAGCTGGTCTATCGCGTCGACGACCCCGACGAGGTCGCAGATCTCTTGATATCGATTCGTGAAAGCCTGGAGAACGATGCAGTGGACAGATTCGTCGATATATGGAGCAAACTCAGCGGATGAGAAATTCACCTTCCAGACCGCCACGGAAAACAACTATTATAATATGGGATTGTGATTATCTCAGAAGGGATTGTTTCCCGAGGGGAGGAATGATGAGGGATAACTATCGGGCATTGAAGGCTTTCGGCATCGTAATCGTTGTCGCGCTGTTGTCTTCTTCGTTCTTGGGTTGCATCGGCGGAACTCAGATAACTCCTGATGTGATCAAGAATCGCGGGAAGTTGATCATGGGGACGTCTGGGGGATTCCCGCCCTTCGAGGTCATTAATGAGACGACGCAGCAGCTGGAAGGACTGGATATCGACCTGGCTCAGAGGATCGCGGACGAGTTGGGGGTCAGCCTCGAAGTCAGGGATATGGACTTTACCGCGCTGATAGGCTCTGTCAAGACTGGACAGATAGACATGGCGATAGCAGGGATGTCGATCACGGATACTAGGAACGGATCCGTGACATTCTCAAGTCCGTATTTCAAAGCAGATCAGGCGATAGTAGTGAAGTCGGACCGAACAGACATCAGCACGACGGACGATCTTGCTGGCATGAAGATATCGGTGAACCAGGGAACAACAGGCGACTACTGGGTCGCGGACAATCTTGTTGCGACCGGAATGGTCGCGGCCGAAGACGTCCACAAATTCGGCTACGCTTCTGATGCTTTGCTCGAGCTTGTTGCTGGTAGAGTGGATGCGCTTGTGATCGACACACCTGTCGCAGCCGCGTACGTTGCCAACAACGCTGGGATCAAAGTCGTCTACACGATTGTGACGAACGAATACTATGGCATCGTGATGAACCAGAAGTCCGTCGAGCTGGTCGACTTCGTCAACGAGTTGCTAGCGGAGATGGAAGCCTCGGGCGAAATGCAGCAATTGGTGGATAGGTGGTTCTGAGGTTCGTTGGCGCAAAACCCCTTCCTTTTCATCATTTCGAAGGGAATAGAGTGAGGACGCGATAGCATGGCCTTTGAGTTGATCACCGATAACCTAGGATTCTTCGCAAAGGGTGCTATCCTCACGTTGGAGATCAGTCTCAGCGCAATCGCAATCGGGTTTGTCCTCGGCATCCTGATGGGTCTTGGCAGGGTCTCGAGAATACTACCTGTGAGGCTCTTATCCACAGGGTACGTCGAGGCCCTGAGGGGGACGCCTCTCCTCGTTCAGATATTCATAATCTACTTCGGGTTGCCGTCGATTGGAATCTATCTCAGTCCCCTCGTATCAGGAATACTCGCGGTGGGACTGAACAGCGCGGCATATCAGGCCGAGATCATCAGAGGAGGGATACAATCGGTCCCAAAGGGACAGCTGGAGGCCGCAAGGTCCATCGGAATGACTTACACTCAATCGATGCGCCATGTTGTTCTTCCTCAGGCCCTGAGACTGATAGTCCCTCCGATGACAAACGAATTCATAACATTGATAAAGGACTCGTCTTTAGTGAGTGCGATAGGGATATGGGAACTGACACTAGTGGGAAAGGAACTCAACGCAAAATACTTCGAGCCCTTCCAGATCTTCATCTTCATCGCCATCGTGTACTTCATAATGACGTACGCGACCTCGAAGATCATGCGGAGGGTGGAGAAGAGGTTCAAGATTCCGGGGTACGGCGCAGAAGCCTGATCGAAGCCGTCAATATCCACAAGTCGTTCGATGGCCTCGAGGTGCTCAAGGGCGTCAACCTGTCGGTCTACAAGGGAGAAGTAGTCGTAGTCATAGGACCGTCCGGCAGCGGTAAGAGCACGTTCCTGCGCTGCCTGAACAGGCTGACCGAGCCGACGAAAGGAGACGTGTTTTTCGAGGGGGTCAAGATCACCGCCCCCGACGTCGACATGAATGTGATCAGAGCCGAAATCGGAATGGTCTTTCAGAGTTTCAACCTCTTCCTGCACTTGACCGCGAAGAAGAACATCATGCTTGCCCTGACGAAGGTCAAGGGCATGGAGGTCGAAGACGCCGAGAAGAAGTCGGTCGAAGCCCTCGAAAGGGTGGGCTTAGCCGACAAAGCAGACACCTATCCCGGGCAGCTCTCTGGCGGGCAGCAGCAGAGGGTCGCGATTGCGAGGGCGGTCGCTATGAATCCCAAGCTGATCATGTTCGATGAGCCGACGTCGGCCCTCGATCCAGAGCTGATAGGCGAGGTGCTTGACGTCATGAAATCCCTTGCAAAGGGAGGAATGACGATGATCGTCGTCACGCACGAAATGGGATTCGCAAGGGAGGTCGCGGATCGCGTTGTCTTCATGGATCATGGCATCGTGCTTGAAGAGGGTGCCCCGGCGGAGATTTTCACTAGTCCTGCGCATGAAAGGACCAAGACGTTCCTGGCGCGATTGCTGAAGGAGTAGGTGCTTGTCCATCGTATGGGAGCTCACTCAGGATCGACTCATGTGAACGCAGCCAAAGCGACTAACCGTGAGACTCTATGACAAGGTTTAAGTACAATACTCCCAATACGAGGGACTAATGGAGCAGACTGCCCTGACTGCTGGTTCGGTTTCTTCGATTGTGAGCGGGCAGCTTCTAGTCGTTTTGGTTGTTAGATAGGGGAGACCTTCTATTTTGGAGGGGACTCCCCGATGATTGTGTGTGAGGAATGTGAATGAGAGGTTCTGAGGTTCTCATCAATGTTCTGCGCGACGAGGGCGTGAATGTCGTCTTCGGTTATCCAGGCGGAGCCATGCTCCCCCTTTACGATGATCTTAGGTGCGCTGATGTGAGGCACATTCTCGTCCGGCATGAACAGTGCGCGGCTCACATGGCCGATGGTTTCGCCCGCGTGCTGAAGAGGCCCGGCGTCTGCATGGCCACTTCCGGCGCCGGCGCGACGAATCTCGTGACTGGAATCGCAACGGCGTTCCTCGACTCGTCGCCGGTCATCGCTCTCACGGGACAGGTTCCGACGGGCATCATCGGCAATGATGCATTCCAGGAGGCGGACATCTTCAGCCTCATGATCCCGATAACGAAGCACAACTTCCGCATCATGAACTCGGCGACCCTGTCCAACGACTTGAGAAGCGCGTTCTCCATCGCTATGACCGGACGCTATGGACCAGTCCAGGTCGACCTTCCTCGAGACATTCTCACGTGCGACGTCTCGTCCCCGATCGAGGGAAGGAAGATTCCGACCAACGGGACGAGGGAGGATCTGACCGAGCTTCCCCAAGCGGTGCAGCTCCTTGAGTCGGCCGAGCGCCCGCTGATCCTCGTCGGAGGAGGCGCCGTTTGGTCCGGCTGCGGACCGAATATCATCCAGCTGGCGGAAATGATCGCCTCTCCCGTGGCGACGACGCTGATGGGCAAGAGCGCCGTCTCCGAGGATCATCCTCTCGTGCTCGGAATGGTAGGCATGCACGGAAGGAGGGTCGCGAACTACGCGTTAGAGGAGTGCGACGTGCTGCTGGCAATCGGTACGAGGTTCAGCGACAGGATGATCGGCGAACCGGCATCGTGCAGGACAAAGGTCATCCACATCGACATCGATACAGGCGAGCTCGGCAAGAACGTTCGACCTACCGTTGCGCTTGGCGGCGATGCCGGGAGAGTGATCCGCACGATCATCTCCACCATTCGTTCGAAGAAGGGTGGGGCGTGGACGGAGAGGATGAGCTTGCTGAAGAAAGAGTGCGCGTGCAACCTCGACCTCCCTGACAATCCGATCAAACCTCAGAAGGTCATATACGAGCTGTCGAAGCACCTCCCCGACGATGCCATCGTCACCACAGAAGTGGGGCAGTGCCAGATGTTCGCCGCTCACTATTTCGAGGCTACGGGCAAGAGGCAGTTCATCACCCCGGGAGGTCTCGGGACGATGGGGTTCGGCCTGCCGGCCGCCATCGGTGCGAAGGTCGCTGCACCGGATCGGTGCGTGGTGGACGTCGCTGGGGACGGAAGCCTTCTGATGGTGTGCCAGGAAATGGCGACGGCCGTCGAGGAGGACATACCTGTTTTCATCTGCCTCCTGAACAACGGGAGACTGGGTATGATCAGGCAGCTTCAGAACCAGTTCTACGGAAAGAGGCTTTTCGCGGAGGATCTCGGATCCTCGCCGGACTTCGTGAAACTGGCGGAGGCGTTCGGAGTGAGATCCGCACGGGCGAAGGATCCGAAAGACCTGGAGAGCGTCATAGAGGAAGGAATCACCTCGGATCGTCCCTTCCTTGCTGATGTGTGGATCGACAGGGAGGAAGAAGTCCTGCCGATGACGATGAGAGCCGAGAGCGGTACGAGAGTGATTGCGGGGAAGTGCGCTTGGAAAGGAGTATGCTGACATGGAAGTAATTTCGATGATAGTGAACGACGAGTTCGGCGTGATGCAGAGAGTGATGGGCGAGTTCACGAGGAAGAAGATCAACGTCGAGACGATCGTCGTCGGCAAATGCGAGATCGTTGGAAAGGCAAGGATCGTGCTCAGCGTGAAAGAGCGGAAGCAGGCTGAGCAGGCGGTGGAGCGGCTAGGGCGCCTTCAGGACGTCGTGCAGGTCGAGATCGTCGACGAGACGCGGCACGAGGCGTACGCGCTGGTGGCGAACTCATTCGGCAAGGCGAGATTGATCGGCAGCCTCGAAGAGGTCGGGAGCCTGATCGACACGACGAAACCCGATCGATTCGTCAAGACGGTGAACGCTCTCTGATATCGTGAGGCATTAGTTCTATAAGTGCTCAGAGGCGTATCCGGTACTGCTTAACGAGGTATAGAGGAGGCAATTGGATGGAGCCAACCGAGAGAATCTGGATGGATGGCAAGCTAGTCGACTGGGAAAAGGCGAACGTGCACATATTGACGCACGGCCTTCACTACGGCGGAGGCGTCTTCGAGGGCATCCGCCTGTACAAAACCAGCAAGGGCAGGGCGATCTTCCGTCTGAAGGATCACATGATCCGATTCTTCGATTCAGCTAAGGTCATCGAGCTGAAGATACCCTTCAGCCTGGACGAACTCTGCAAGGCGACGAAGGAGGTCGTCAAGGCGAACCGATCGAAGGTCGACTACATACGTCCGATCGCCTACTATGGGTCCGGAGCCGTTGGCCTGAATCCTATCAAGCTTCCGACGAAGGTGGCAATCGCCTGTATCTTCATGGGTGCCTATCTGGGCGACGAGCAGCAGAAGTACGGCGCGAAGCTGGTGACCTCTTCCTGGGAGAAGCCGTCGAATCGCGCCGCCGCGGTAAACGCGAAGATATGCGGCAACTACGTCAACTCGGTGCTTGCAAGGCTCGAGGCGGTTCACAAAGGAGCCGACGAGGCGCTGATGCTCGACTCCGGGGGGAACGTCGCTGAGGGGACCGGAGAGAACATATTCATGGTCAGGAACGGGGAGATTTCCACTCCCGGAATGGCATCGGGCATACTCGGCGGGATAACGCGGGATTCGGTGATGAAGATTGCACCTGAGCTCGGATACGAGATCACGGAGCGGGACATAACGAGGTCCGAGTTGTACGTCGCAGACGAGGTATTCTTGACCGGGACGGCCGCAGAGGTCTTGCCGGTAAGGTCGATAGATGATCGCAGCATCGGTGCTGGAAAGCCCGGTCCGATCACGATGGAGCTGGCCAAGGAGTTCACGAGCATCACCATGGGGAAGAGGAAGAAGTTCCTGCACTGGCTGGACTACGTGGACTGAGCAATCCCGACTTCACTGTCGGCCAGAGACGGACGCTATCCTGATCATGTACTTGTTCTCTTCCTCCATCGACAAAGGATAGAACTTCCCGTCAACGTATATCTCGAGATCGGTCACTAGGATTCGTCTACCCCTGACTCTCTCCTCGATCCATTCCTGGAAGACGCTCTCCACGGAGGCAGGCGCGTCCATACCGTGGACCTCCGCAATGAATCCGTTGAAAGTGCTTGTGGTGCCGTCTGTATCGCCTTCCATCCACCTGATCTCCACGTGCGTCATATCACAGTCAATAAGGGATCGCCTCTCAGGTAAAACCTTTCGCAGTCGGCAGGGATACTCCGCATGATATTACGTGTCATTCCAGAACGTTTAAGGTTTGTTGGTCCGTTTAGTGAATTTGAAAGCCGAGCGGGTGGAGTGAGGTCTTCATATGAAAATGTGCCCGACTTGTGGGTCAGTGAGCGTGACTCCTGAGATCCAACTGACGGATGAGCCCGTCTACTACTGTTGCTGCTGCGGCACGCATTTCGTCGGCGACAAGGACATCAGGAAGCTGTAGGGAAGGACGCGCTAGGGTCGTTTCCTCGATGGCGCACTTACGGCGCTAGACCTTACGTTGGGGGTGTTCTTGTTGTTTCTCGACAGTCTTCTCCACGTTCCGCTTCGCACGACGGTCGAGACAATAGCAGCCACGTCAGTTGTTGTCTGGGTGGTGTGAAGGCATTATATACGCTCGGCTCCAAATACTAGCATGAAGAGACAGTAATCTGGAGGGTGCGGATGTACGAGGTCCGATTTCATGGCAGGGGCGGGCAGGGCGCTGTCATGGCCGCTCAGGCTCTAGCCGAGGCGGCCGTGCTCGAAGGCTACTACGCTCAAGCATTTCCGTATTTCGGGGCGGAGAGGAGGGGCGCACCGGTCAGGGCTTTCGCGAGGATCGACGAGGACAAGATAAGCATCAAGTCCCAGATCTACGAACCCGACATGCTCGTCATACTTGACGAGTCTCTCCTGGACATCGAGCCGGTCGCCGAGGGTCTGAGGTCCGGAGGAAAGGTGGTAATCAACTCCACGAAGACACCGGAGAAGGTGGATCTCGGCGTGGAGGTCGATTGCGCCTCGGTCGACGCGACTTCGATTGCCCTGGAGACGATCAAGGCCCCGATAGTGAACACATCCATTCTCGGCGCGTTCGCGAAGATCGAGGACATCATCCCGCTTGAGTCTATTTTGAATGCCATCATGAATCGGTTCGGCGAGAAGCTGGGGCATCAGGCCGGGGTCATGAACTCGGAGGCCGCCAGGTTGGCATACGAGCGAACGGTCGTGGGAAGGTGCAGGGGAACGAGGAAGCTCGTCGAGAGGATGCAGTGGTTGCCGACCTGGGACGAGCTGCCGCCGGGGACCGCGCTTCCTGCGAAGACGATCGACGGAGTGGACGTGGGTCCGGGCAGCGCATGGCAGAACTTCACCGGCACATGGCGGACGAGCAGCCCGAGGTATCTCAAGGAGAAGTGCATCCGGTGTCTTCGATGCTGGTTCTCCTGCCCCGAGGGCTGCATCGACAGGCTTGACGATGACTACGAGAAGTGGGATTACAGATACTGCAAGGGATGCGGCATATGCGCGGACGTGTGCCCTGTCCAGGCGATTGAGATGATCAGGGGGGTGCACGAATGGTGATGAAGGTTATGAGCGCCGATCACTCCGTTGCGCACGGCGTTCGGCTCGCGAGGGCAGAAGTGATCCCCGCATTCCCGATCACACCTCAGACCCTCATCGTCGAGTTGCTATCGGAGTTCATCAACGACGGTGAACTCGACGCGGATTTCATGCCGGTCGAGAGCGAGCACAGTGCGATGAGCGCGGCGATCGGGGCATCCGCTGGCGGGGTGAGGGCATTCACGGCCACTTCGTCTCAGGGTCTGGCCCTGATGCACGAAATGCTCTACGCGGCACCGCACAATCGGCTGCCGATCGTCATGGCGAACGTCAATCGCAGCCTCGGCGCGGCATCTGGTATTTGGCTGGAGTACAACGACTCCATGCCGGAGAGGGAGTCGGGGTGGCTTCAAGTGTACATCGAAGACAATCAGGAAGCGCTCGACATGATCATCCAGGCCTACAGGATCGGAGAGGACGGGGGCGTGATGCTTCCGGTCATGGTCTGTCTGGACGGTTTCGTCCTGTCCCACACGGTCGAGAAGGTCGACTTGCCGGACCAAGAGATCGTGGACAGGTTCTTACCGAAATTCTCGCCACTTGACGTTCTCGACTCTGAGGCGCCGAAGACCTTCAACGCGATCACTCCTCCCGACTACGCGATGGAGATGAGGTATCGGCTTGAGAGGGCGATTGAGGACTCCAAGACCGTGATCGGGAGGGTTGATTCCGAATATGGTGAAGTGACTGGGAGGCGATACGGAGGGCTCCTTGACACCTACAGGATGGAAGGGGCGGAGATCGCCCTGATGACTTTAGGCACTGCGACAAGCACGGCGAAGGTCGTTGCGGACCGCCTGAACGAAATGGGAAAGAAGGCAGGGGTCATCAAGCTCAGGTTCATGCGGCCTTTCCCGGGAAGGGAGCTAGCCGAGATCACAAAGGAGCTGAAAGGATTGGGGGTCTTTGACAGATCGCTGTCGTTCAACGGATTCGGTCCCGTATTCACCGAGACGAGGAACGCCTTGAATTCGGCGCAATTCCCGATCACGAACCACATCGCCGGTCTCGGGGGCAGAGACGTCACTTTCGAGGAGGTCAAGTCTATGTTCGACATCGTCGAGCGCAGTGCTAGAGGCGAGAGTTACAGGGAGTGCAACTGGCACGGCCTGAGGGGGGTGATGGTTTGAGCGACGCTCAGATGAAGACGATCAAGGACATGCCTCGCGAAGACTACTTCGTCAGGGGGCATGGGGCGTGTCCGGGGTGCGGCGTGGCGGTTGCGGTCAAGAACATCGCGAGGATCATCGGGTCCGATGCGACGGTCTACGTGCCTGCGAGCTGCCTTATCGTCTTCAGCTCGTTGTATCCGACCGCCGCGTTCAAATGGCCGTTTCTCTACACCGCCTTTGAGAACACCGGGGCAGTCATCTCCGGGATCAAGGCAGCGTACAGGAGGAGGGGAAAGGAGACGACTGTCATAGGAATGGCCGGAGATGGAGGGACCTTCGACATCGGACTTCAAGCCCTTTCCGGCGCAGCAGACAGAAATGAGGACGTCATCTATGTGTGCTTGGACAACGAAGCGTACATGAACACCGGCATACAGAGGAGCGGAGCGACCCCGTTTGGGGCATGGACCACTACCAGCCCAGTCGGGAAGAAGATCCAGGGCAAGCGGGAGTTCAAGAAGGATCTGGGAGCGATCGTTGCGGCGCACGGCGTTCCGTACATGGCGACACTATCTATAGCGCACTTCAACGATTTCCTGAAGAAGGTCCAGAGGGCGAAGGAGGTCAAGGGGTTCAGATTCCTCCACATCCTTACTCCGTGTGTACCGGGATGGAGGTCCGAGGCGGCGAAGAGCGTCGCGATTTCGCGGCTGGCCGTGGAGACCGGCATGTGGACCCTGTACGAGATCGATCATGGCGAGGAGAAGCTCACTTACAAGCCGAAGATGATGGTGCCTGTGAAAGAGTATCTGCAAATGCAGGGTCGGTTCAGGCACATGAGCGAGGAGGACATCCAGAAGCTCCAAGCCTGGATATGCGAGAAGTGGAAGCATCATTACTACGAAGAGATACCAGTTCCTCCGTGCGAGCTTGAGAAAGGCAGGAAGGATCTGATAACCGACGAGGATCCATTGCACGGCGTGTGACTCACCTCGAGAAGTCGCGGAGGACGGCGGGACCCGCAACAGGGTGTAAAATAAGTTACCGCGAGGAGGACATGTGAAAGGTGCCGGGGTCGATCAGGTTGCGAAAGCGGCACGGTAGACATCGCGATCTTCGCCGCGGTCGGAGAAAAGTGATCACAGATCTATCACTGCTATCGCAGGTCGACACGCGTCGCATCCGTCCGGCCAGCATTTCGGCCGCGCAACGAATATCTGGCAGACCGGAACAAAGCTTTTATATCACTACTACTTTGTGCTCGTTTGCTCTTCTGAGCCGATGAATGATGACGATGTGTTCAACATCGGAAGGAGGTATTCACAATGGCAAAGCCAATCTATGTTCGGTTTGAGATGCCGAAGGAACTTCAGGATAAAGCTTATGAGATCGTCGAAATTGCCAGGGACACTGGGAAGGTCAAGAAAGGGTCCAATGAAGTAACGAAGCTGGTCGAGCGGGGAGAGGCGGTCTTGGTCGTCATGGCCGAGGACGTTCAGCCTCCCGAAATACTCGCTCACCTCCCTCTTCTATGCGAGGAAAGGAACATCGCATACGCCTACGTTCCAAGCAAGGCGGAGCTCGGAAATGCTTCGGGTCTTGAGAAGCCCACAGCCGCAGTGGCGGTCGTCGATATCGGTAAAGGCAAGCCTTTACTCGAGAACTTGAACGAGCAGGTCAAGAAGCTGAAGAAGTAGGTGCAGCAAATGGCAGATGATGACAGCATACCCTCAGAGGTCGTCGAGGTCATCGGGAGAACAGGGATGACCGGCGAGGCGACTCAGGTCAAGGTCCGAGTGCTGGAAGGCCGGGACAAGGGAAGGATAATCACGAGGAACATAATGGGCCCGGTCCGCACGGGGGACATTCTCATGCTGAGGGAGACATCAAGAGAAGCTCGAAAGCTCTCTATCAGGTGAGCGCCGTCACGGAGGTGCGACCATGGTCGAGCGAAAGATTTGTTCATTTTGTGGGAACGAAATCGAACCGGGTACTGGCAAGATGTATGTCAAGAAGGACGGCACGATCTATTCGTTCTGTACGCACAAGTGCTACGAGAACATGATACAGCTGAAGCGGATCCCGAGAAGGACTCTATGGACCAGACACGCTAGGAAAGAGCGTGTCGAGCCGTCGGAGGAAGCGCCGGTCGCTTCGGAAGAGCCTGCGGCTGAGGAGAAGACCGAGGCAAAGGAGGCCGAGAAGGCGGAGGCTCCGAAGGAAGCTGAGGCCGAGAAGCCGGTGAAGAAGGCTAAGAAGGTCAAGAAGGAAGCCACGTCCGGAGCCAAGAAGGAATCCGAGGGGTGAGCTTCTCATGATCGAGCGCACGTTTGTCATGCTCAAGCCCGATGCAATCCAGCGCGGTCTGGTGGGCGAAATCATAGGGCGGCTGGAAGCGAGGGGTTTCAAACCAATCGCCATGAAGCTCATGCACATCCCGAAGGAGCTCGCCGAGAGACATTATGCCGAGCACAAGGGGAAGAGCTTTTTCAATCCGCTCGTAGAGTACATAACTTCCGGCCCGGCCCTGTGCATGGTCTGGGAAGGGGAGAACATAGTGATCGCTCTCAGGACGATGATGGGCAAGACAAATCCTCAGGACGCGGCACCAGGCACAATCAGAGGGGACTTTGCGCAGCAGACGGGTCGCAACATCATACACGGCTCCGATTCCCCGGAATCGGCGAGAAGAGAGATAGGGCTCTTCTTCAATGATTACGAGCTTCAAGAGCACAAGAGATCAGTCGACCCCTGGCTTTACGAGTGATCGCTACAATCGAGATCGCTTGATCTCCTTTTTCGAATTTGTCACGTCAGTCCAGACGTGGGACTTCTAAGAATTCTGGTAGTCATGATCATCCAGACGTCGAACTAAGAAAAATACTAATAAGCAATCTCTCATGCGATAGGCGATGGTGATCAGACAGCCGATAGTGAGCGTTTTGGGTCACGTCGACCACGGCAAGACCAGTCTGCTGGATTACATCAGAGGCAGCACGGTTGTCGAAAGGGAGGCAGGTCTGATCACTCAACATATCGGCGCGACCGAGGTCCCGATCGAGCACATCTACGAGGTGTGCGCCGACCTTATAGGCGAGAAGAAGTTCTCGGTCCCCGGATTGCTTTTCATCGATACCCCCGGTCATCAGTCCTTTACATCGCTGAGAGCCCGGGGGGGTTCTCTCGCGGACCTGGCGGTCCTGGTCGTGGATGTAAGAGAGGGCATGAAGCCTCAGACAGTCGAATCGCTGAGCATACTCAAGCGGTTCAAAACGCCGTTCGTCGTCGCGCTGAACAAGATCGATCTCATATCCGGCTGGGTACCGCATCCGGACAAGCCGTTCATATTGTCATTGAAAGATCAGCACGAGGATGTAGCAGCGGAACTCGACAACAGTCTGTACAATCTCTCAGCAAGGCTCCATCAGGAAGGCATATCGGCGGAGAGATACGACCGGATAGACGACTTCACCAAGAACTTCGCGGTAGTTCCAGTGAGCGCGAAGACAGGCGAGGGAATTCCGGATCTTCTTCTCGTCTTGATAGGCCTCGCCCAGCGCTTCCTCGAAACCGAGCTCAAGACCGAAGAGGGTCCGGGGAGGGGAACAATCCTTGAGGTCAAGGAGGAGCGGGGTCTCGGTCCGGCCCTGGACGTCATAGTCTACTCTGGAACGATCGCCAGAGGCGATACGGTGGCGCTTGGCACGACATCGAGGCCGCTCGTGACGAAGGTGAAGGCGATCCTGAAGCCCAGGCCTCTGGACGAGATAAGGGACCCCAGGGAGAAGTTCGACTCGGTCAAGGAGGTCTCCGCAGCCGCTGGAGTGAAGGTGCTCTGTCAGACCTTGGAGGGAGTGGTAGCGGGCGCTCCGCTGAAGATCATCATGGGCGACAGGGATGAGGTCATCAAGGAGATCGAAGAGGAGACGAGGCTGAGCATCCCGACGAGCGAGGACGGGATCTTGATCAAGGCGGACGCTATCGGGTCCCTTGAAGCCCTAGCATATGAGGCGCATAATGCGGACATTCCGATAAAGAAATTCGAGGTCGGCGCGATATCCAGGAGGGATATCGTTGAGGCATCGGCCTACACGGATCCTCTTCACAAGGCGATACTCGGGTTCAATGTCGAAGTGCTTCCGGAGGCGAGGGAAGCCGTTCTGACATATGGAACTAAGGTGTTCACAAACGATGTCCTGTACAGGCTCTTTGAGGACTACCAGAAGTGGGTCGAGGAGCAAAAGAGGGAGATCGAGGCGGCGAAGCGATCGGAGTACGCCTTCCCTGGAAAGGTGAAAGTCCTTCCCAACTGCGTGTTCCGGGTCAGCAAGCCGGCAATCGTCGGCGTGAGGGTTTTGTCCGGGAGGGTCCGCCCGGGGCAGATGCTGATATCCGTCGACGGTCGCGAGGTCGGCAAGATTCGGAGCATTAGGACCGGTGAGGACGCGCTGAAAGAGGCGATCATGGGCGCGGAGGTCGCCATCGGGATCGAGGGTGCCACCGTCGGAAGACAGGTCAACGTAGAGGATATCCTGTATGTCGAGATCCCCGAATCGAGGGTGAAGGAGCTTGAGGACTTCGAGCTCAATGCCGACGAAAGGATGACGCTCGATGAGCTCATGAGGATCAAGAGAAAGGAAGATCGCTTTTGGGGAATGTAGGATTCGGAGATTGCCATCGGGGCTATCGAATCCGTTTCTTGAGACGATTATCTGGTGCCTGGTCATCCACCAAAAGTTATTTAACGGGAACTACATTAGGGCCATACTCACAGGTGTTTGGAATGGTTGAGTTTAAGGCTGTGATTAACGACGTCAAGAGCGGAAAGTCGTACCAAGTCGCCGTCACGGGACATCATGCCAACTCATTGATTGGCAGAAAGATCGGCGACGTTGTGGACGGCATATTCGTCGGTCTTCCGGGATACAAGTTGATGATCACCGGAGGTAGCGACAAGGACGGATTTCCAATGAGGCGCGATCTCCCGGGACCTAGGAGGAGTAAGATTCTCATGTCCAAGGGCGTAGGTTTCAATACGGCCGAGAAGGGACTGAGGGCAAAGAAGATGGTCAGAGGAAACACCATCTCTCCTGAGACGGTTCAGATAAACATGAAAGTGAAGGCCCAGGGGTCGAAATCCATCGAGGATCTGATGAAGAAAGAGGAAACCAAATGAAGGTTCCGGTGCAGCCTGAGATCAATATCGGGATGATCGGTCACGTCGACCACGGCAAGACCACGCTCACCAAGGCGCTGAGCGGCGAGTGGACGGATAGGCATTCCGAGGAGATCAAGCGGGGCATCTCGATACGATTGGGCTACGCCGACGTTGCTTTTTACAAGTGCCCGAACTGTGATCCTCCGAAGTCCTACACAAACGATTCGACCTGCAAGGAGTGCGGTGGCAAGGCGGAATTCCTTAGAGCGGTATCGTTCGTTGACGCACCTGGCCACGAGACGCTCATGGCGACGATGCTGTCGGGTGCGGCAATGATGCATGGTGCACTGCTCCTCATTGCCGCGAACGAACCCTGCCCTCAACCTCAGACGAAGGAACACCTGATGGCGCTGACGATAATCGGCGTCGACAAGATCATTATTGTTCAGAACAAGATCGATTTGGTCAGCAGGGAGGAGGCCCTCGAGAGCTACCGTCAGATCAAGGCGTTCGTGAAGGGCACGATAGCTGAGAACGCGCCGGTGATACCGGTCTCGGCCCATCACGACGTTAACATCGACAAGTTGATTGAGGCTATCGAAACCTACATGCCCACGCAGAAGTTCGACTCGAAAAAACCTTCGAGGATGTACGTCGCCAGATCGTTCGATATCAACACACCTGGCTCTTCGCCTGAGACCCTCAAGGGAGGCGTCCTCGGCGGTACTCTGATGCAGGGAATCCTTGAGATAGGGGACGAGATCGAAGTGAGCCCGGGGAGAAAGGTCGAGAGCGGAGGAAAGGCCACTTGGGAGCCGATATCTACGACAGTCATATCTCTTCATGCCGGCGGAACGGAATTGGAGAACGCCAAGCCGGGAGGACTGATCGCCATCGGCACGAAGCTCGACCCCGCGTTGACGAAGTCCGACGGACTGACCGGCAGGGTCGTAGGGAAGCCTGGGACACTGCCCCCGATGCTTCACAAGATAAAGATGTCCACGCACCTTCTGGAGAGAGTCGTGGGCACGGCCGAAGACCTTGCCGTCGACAACATAAAGACGAACGAGCCTCTCATGCTCAGCATAGGGACCGCAACGACCGTTGGGATAGTCACCAGCGCAAGGGAGGAGATCTCCGAAGTCTCGCTGAAGATACCGGTGTGCGCGGAAGAGGACCAGAGGGTCGCCATCTCCAGGAAGATATCCGGGAAATGGCGTCTGATAGGCTATGGCGTCATCGAGTGATTCCAGAAGAAGCTGCAAGGTCGTTCTGGATACGAACGCCCTGCTCATGCCTTTCGAATTCTCACTTAATCTTGAGGCGGAATTGCTATCTCTTCTCGGGAATTGCGAGATTCTAGTTCCGGGACCTGTCGTCGGGGAACTGAGACGTTCGAAGAGCAAGCACGCCAGAGCAGCATTGGAGCTGTCAAGAAGATACTCTGTCGCGGAGAC
>JAJRAH010000051.1 GCA_028679985.1 Methanomassiliicoccales archaeon | reverse complement strand
GGCCGAGATCGGCGGTCAAGCACGCGGGGGAATACCAACCGTCGAAATCTCATCCTGTTCCTCGACTGTGACCGCGTTCTTCTCAAGGAATGCGAGCTCCTGAGTGCTGAAAGCTCTGGGATCCACCGCAGTCACGAGGATTCCCTTGCTCACTGCCACGGATTCATACAGGTAATTCAGGAACCTCAGAACCTTGGCAAAATCGTTCTGCATGACGAGGTACTCTAGCCCGTCAAGGATCACAACAGAATTCGAACCCTTCTCGAAGTAACGTATCAGGCTATCTGTCAGGATGCCGACGTTCTGAGGGTTCACGTTCCTTGTGCCCACGGAATTGGACAGCCAGAGTACCTTCTCAGGCGGGATTCCGAAATCCTCCTTCAGCTGGTCCGGATGCAACCTCGTGACGCAGAGCACATCGCCTCCACTCCGTGCGAAGTCGTGGTAGAGGCGCAGTATCCTATCGGGTTTCCTTGCCTTGAAGATGTACAGATACCCGGGCCGGAGTTCAATTGGCATTGATCATCCCCATTCATCTGGTATTCGCGACCAGAGTAGTCGGCAGACCCGAATATGCTAACAATTCCTTGTAACTTAACTCCTTTGGTGGTTACTCAGCTTCAGATCAGGGTGATGAGGATTAACGCAAGCACCGAGCCGACGGCCATTGATATTATGTTGTTGCCGAGTTTCGACACACGTTTCTTCCGCTCGAGAGTCGCCCCGATCAGGCTGTCAACCATACAGCCAAGAAAGCCCATGACCAAAGGAATGAGGATGAAGACGTCCAGGGGCCTGCTCGGCAGCAGTATAACCCACCCCAGGAGCGACGCGAAGGTCGCAGCGACGGCGGCCGCGAGTGTTCCGAGCCCAGAAACGCCGCCATCCGTCCCCGGCTTGACACGCTCGAAAGAAGTGATGAGGAAGGCATTGGGACTGAGTATTCCGAGCTCGCTCGCCGTTGTGTCGGCAGCCGCGACACTGATCGCAGCGAGATACACGAGACTTGCCGTAGAATCTGCTTGAGTCCCCGCAAGCCATGAGACGACTGCTATCGTGGCAGGCACGAGGCTGTTGGCCAGGACATTCTTGTATGTTCTCTCTCCTCTCTTCCCCTCCTGGAGACCAATAGCGATCTTCGCCTGGATCTTGTATCTCGTGACGGCGAATCCCAGAAGCGTGAAGACGACCAGCAATATGAGCCAGCTTATGGATCCGCACCAACCGATGACGACGCCGACCACGAAGGATGCGATGCTGCCGCTGAGCGTGAGGAGTCTGAGCTTGAAGGCTAATAAGGAGAGAATGGCGCAAAGACCCAGTATGACTCCCAGGTTCTCCAGCGGGGACATCGTGGGAGCATGCGGAAGAGTCGTTATTAAGGTTCGGGCGATTGTCTAGCGCCCATCGTTCCTAATCTTGGGGACCTTCATCATCCTTTGTCTGGTGATCTGGTGTCTCATCCGCGACGGACTGCGTTCCGTCCTTCTCCTTCAGCAGGTCCTGTGCGACCTTCTCCAAATCGGCCACGCTCGCGCTTCCGAAGTCGGCGCCGCACGATGGGCATTTCTTCGAATCCGCCGGAATCTGCTGGTCGCATACGGGGCATTCCGTCATCAGCGGTCCCTTCTCTTCGATCGGCTTCCAGATTGGGATGATGCGGCTGATCGACCATTGCTTCTTGAAGAGTACCTGAGCCTCATCCTTCACGCCTCGAACGCTCTCGAGGTCACCGTCCCACTGGGCGAATGTCGGCCCGAAGTCCTTCTGGATCTCCTCGATCACCTGGAGCATCTTCTGCGGGATCTTTCCGGCATGCTTTCCGTGGAGGACCGCAGCCAAATAGACCCTCTCGCCCTTCTCCACGAGTATCTTCTTCTCACCGAAATCGAGCCGCTTGAGAGCCGTCGCTCTCTCGTCCTTGAAGGAGTCCTTCACGAAATCCTGGATCGCGATCAGCATGCTACTGAGAACCTCATCATCCATTCCAGGCTTGAGGTGACGGGTATGATGGGCTATCAGTCGACCGTCCTCGTATATTATGAACGCTTCGTCGACCGACGCATGGTATCTGCGGAAACCCAGGAACATCCCCGCCAGAAGAAAAGCCGCTCCTCCGAATCCTGCAGCCCAATACTCGGCAGGAACGACCTCCTGCACGACTATCTCGAATGGTCCCACGGTGTAATTGTTGCCGTTGTAGTCTCGGGCTTCGATCCAACAAGTGATTTTCACAGTTGAGTTCTGCGACGGTATCTGCCCTTGATAGGTGATCCCCGATACCAGTATCATGAGTGTCTCTTCGGTCTTGTTTCCTATCCTGTAGCGAAGGTACGCCTCGACATATCCGGAGTTGTCCGTGACGTTCGCGAACACAGTGATCGGTTTGCCGATCACTGCATTCTGCGGCGTGACAACGTCGCTTATAGAAGGATTCAAATCGTCTGGTCCTGAGATTATCAATTCCTTTGTGATTCTCGCGATCGCTCCATCGTCGTCCCTGACTTCGAGCGTGATGTCGTATTCTCTGGTCTCGCTGAATGTGTGGTTGATAATCGTGCTGGAGGACCAGGCCCCCCATCCGCTCCCGTCGTCGAAGTTCCATCGGTAGTTGAGCAGAGGCACATCGTGAGGCGTGTCAGTCGAGTAGCTTGCGTAGAACGTGACATATCCGTTGACCGGGGTTTCGTTTTGGAAATCCGCCGTCGGGGGCACGTTGATGACGTCGATCCACAAGCTCTTGTCATCGTATGAATCGGAATCCCAGACCCTTACCACGACCATGTAGCTACCGCTTTGCGGGAAGCTATGGGTCACATGATTCACAAGCGTGGTTATATCTACGACGAAACCGCTCGAGTAGCTGAAGTTCCATTCGTATCTCTTGATCGATTCCCAGGCCAGCGAAGTCGTAAGGCTGAACGTGACGCTTTCATCCTCCTCAAATGACGTCAGACCGGACTGAGTTGTGAGTGACAAGATTGTCGGCGAAGTATCTAGGACTGTGATTGTCAGCTTCATCTGAGAAGGAGATTGATCACCGTCGTAAGTCACAAGGGTGACTTCGTAGCTGCCATTGTCATCATAGGAGTGGGAAGGATTCTGGGAATCTGAAGTGTCCCCATCGCCGAAGTCCCATCCCCACGAGACGAGACCGTCGTAGGCGGACGATATGTCCGTGAATATGATGTCTTGTCCCTCGAGAGGAACTGCCGGGGAGAATCCGAAGGAGGTTGTCGGGACGGAGTCCTGCACCTGCACGATTCTCCAGAAGGTGCTCAGGCTTCCGTCGCTGTCGGTGATCGTCAGGGTCACGTTATAGCTGCCATTCTGAGCGTAGACATGCGACACCCTGTCGTCAGAGGCGACAGCACCGTCTCCGAATGTCCATCCATAGGTTGCAATAGGATCTGGGTAAGAGTATGAAGTATCGTTGAAGTATACGGTCGTGTTCTCCATCGGGGACAAGCTCGAAGCTGCGAAATCAGCCCTCGGTGAAACGTCTGCGACCTCGACAACCATCGTCTTGGAATCGTCACTCCCATCTTCGTCCACGACGGTGAGCTGTACATCGTAGTTCCCATCCTGCATGTATGTATAGGTCGGGTTCTTTGTGTAGGCTTTTTCCCCATCGTCGAAGTCCCATGTCCAGTTGACAATCTGGTCGGGATACGAGATCGAAGCGTCGGTGAAGATTACCTGGACTCCTTCGACAGGATTCTGGGGAGGAGTGAAGGAGGCGGTTGGAGAAGCGTCTGCTATCGTGACGGTGATGTTGCTGTAGTTAGTCAGACCCCCTCTGTCAGTCACCCTCAGTGAGACTGAGTACCCCCCGTTGTCGAGAAAGCGATGGAGAGCCGTCAAGCCGTTATCATTGTCCCCATCCCCGAATGACCAGTAGTACTGAAGCGTACTCCTGTCGGAGTATGAGTCAGTGCTTCCGCTTCCGTCGAAAGTGATATCGACGCCTTCGTTCTCCGTGTACTTCGACGCACTAGCTTCCGCGAGAGGGACAAGGTTGTTCTGGAACCAAATACTGAGGGAGAATGATGCAGCAGCGGATGAAGCAAGATCCGCTCGACCGTCCCCGTCAATGTCCTCTGCTATCAGATCGCTTGCCGCTCCACCCGAAGTGAAATTCATGTTGTCGATGAATATTCCAGATCCATGGTTCAGATAGATGGAGAGCTTGACCGGCGTCTTGCAGGAGACCACCAGGTCGGCTTCTCCATCGTCATTCAAGTCCGCCGATCTTACCTCCTCGGCAGCTTCCCGCAAGTCGAAGGCATAGTCATACGGCTGCCACTGAGTGAACCCGCCAATCGGCTGCGTGAATACGAACGCTCGGGCTGTGCTGTTGATAGTGCAAAAGTCATCGCGACCATCTCCGTCGAAATCCCCTATTGCCATGGAGTTGAGGACGGAGGTAGGCCCAGCGGTCAGGTTCGCGGACGGGAACAGTGTATAATAGTTGTTCCAGCTGCCGGTCGGGCTTCTAAAGAACAATTGGACCATTGAGCTGTTTCTCGTCAGGACTGCAATGTCCCCTCCGCTACCTTGTCCGTTGAACTCTCCAACGTAAATCTCTGTTGCATTGCCAGGAAGACCCGTGTACATTATCTCGAAGTCGGATGGACTGAAGAACGGAGACACTCCAGTGTTGTTCAGAATGACGAGGCCACCATTGCCCCCGACGATGATACTGTCAAGTGAGGTCTGCCCCAAGGAAGCGCAGATGATACTTGACAGCGCGGTGAGCGATGGTGTCGTCACATTCAGGAACGGGTACTTCTGTGTGTAGATGCCGCTGGATCCCAAGAACACGCTGACGGAATTCGAAAGTCTATTCGCGACGACAATATCGTCGCTTTCGTCTGCGTTGAGTGTTCCGAAGTCGATCGCACCTGGAGCGTTCTCCGTGAATAGTTGATTCTTCCTTTGGGAACCCAGTTCGAATACTGCAATCTCGTTTAAAGAAGATAGTGAGGCTGCAACAGTCATCTTCTCCGTCTCAACGGATCCCGACGCAAGACCATAGGGTGAGGAGAAGGGGAACAGATTGAGATTGGCGTTGCCGATGAAATCCACGGACGCGAAGAACTGCTCAAGGCCGCCTCCGATGCCCGCTTCTCCTCGCGAGAGCACAATGATGTCATTCCCTGCTTCTTTTGTTTCGTTGATGAGTGCCCTGACAGGACCCGAATTCGTTGGGAAAGTGTAGTTCGGAGTGGAGTACCAATTGTCGGTATTGCCCTGGAAATGCACGGAGGCATTGCTTCCCGTGTTTGACAGAACGACCATGTCCGTAGAATCATCACCGGAGATCTCACCAAATGCAACACTGAATGAGCCCGGGCTTGCCGGGATCCATGCACTCCAAGAATTCGGAAGATCGCTTCCAGTATTGTAGTACAACTGAACTCTTGACAGTCCGGAGTTGGCGACGGCCAGATCTCTTGCCCCAATCCCTGTCAAGTTCGCGATTTCGATGTCAGTAATGGCTCCAACGATTATCAACGACTTGGTCGGCCAGGGGTTTACTGGGCTTACGAACGAGGCAGGCTGATAGAGAACGACGGCGTTGGTGCCGCTGCGATTGGCAACAACAAGGTCAATCCTATTGTCCGAATTCACCATGCCAAGGGAAAGAAGTTCGCTTCTAGTTAGTCCAGGGATTGCCACCTGGGTCTTGTCCGCGAAATCTTGAAAGGGCTGCTTCCATACAGTCACATAATCATCGATGCTCGATTGACTCCCCCGGCAGACAACGGCAATGTCATTCTGGGAGTCTCCGCTGAATTCACCTATCACGATTTCAAACGGTTGAGTGTCGGTCATCAGTGTGTCATTCGAATCGGGGGCGAAGCCATCCACTTGGTAGAATATCGTCAGTCTTGAGCCACCTCCTCCTGTCAGATGACTCACAGCAAAGTCGTTGAGTCCGTCCCCATCGAGATCCCCGATCGCTATGTCCCGAAGATCGACCATGTCAGCCTTCTGAATTCGCCACGGATTCTCATCGAACTCGCCCGTCGACGTTCCATTGAAGATTCGTATGTCGTTCGTGACATTGCTGATGATCGCAGCATCCGTGAGCGCGTCATTGTTGAGGTCTCCTAACTCGAACTCTCTCGCCCCCGTACCACTTGCGATCACGTTCGAGGAATAATCAAAGACGACTCCTTCTTGGAAGATTAGGTTCGGATCGAACTGGAAGTCGGGTTCAAGAGGCGTGGAGGCATATTCGACAGCACTCTGACCGAGATCGCGTGCTGGCGAGTCCACTGACACAGTTGCTGGGATGGACACGACTAGAAGAAATACGAGCAGACCCACTGCGCCCATTTTCTTCATTCTTGACCTCGATTGGCTGCATTACAAACATCCTATTCACTATATAAATTTGTTTGAGTCTGGCAGTCGCTTCCGCTGACTGGACTGTATCGTTGGATATTTCGGCACCGTCGGTTATTAGAGGAACGACAGCATGAAATCCTCTACCAGAATCTCTTCGAATAATCACCGACGAGAATTTGAAAACAAGCAGTATATATCAACGACTTTCTGATGAATACGTATGATGTTAGAAGGGATGGACTTCCAGATACCCCGATTGACCTGCGACGAGGACACGGGGAGGATACTTTCTTTCATCTCGTTGCGCCCCAGCTGCGTAGCGGAGATCTCGAGAACATTGAGCATCCCCGCGGCTAGATGCTACAGGCGCATACGAGAGATGGAAGAGAGAGACCTAGTGAAAAGGGATGGAGACAAGAGGGATGGGGCGGACGTGTATCGATCGAACCTTCGGTCATTCCGTATGATGATTGAGGGAGAGCACCTCTGCCAGGAACTTGAGTTCGAGGACGGCTCGCGGAAGACCTTTGAGCTGGACGTCGGACTCCTGATGGGAGAAGCTTAGTATCGTTGATCGGAAGGCGGAGAGACCGGTCCCCACGCGATGCGTTTGGCACGTACAGCCATCATCCAGATTGACCTATCCATAATATCCGCCGAACTGTTAAATATGGCACTGCTTTTATAGAATGCCGCATGCGGACTTCGATACGCATGGGGACCATAATGGGCATCCCCATTTACTTCCACTTCACCTTCCTCTTCATCATTCCCATCTTTGCCGGGGTCTTCGCGCTCACGTCAGGGGACATTTTCGGGATTACCCTTGGTTACTATGGCATCGACATCGCGCTGGCTTGGAAGATAGTGCTGGGTGCGATTTGCGCAATTCTGTTCTTCTTCACGATTCTTCTGCACGAGCTCGGTCATTCATACGTTGCGCTCAGGCACGGGTACAGCATTCGAAGCATAACGCTGCTGATCTTCGGGGGTGTGGCCCAGATGGAGGATACTCCCAAGCAGCCGGCCGTTGAGGGATGGATGGCCTTCGTCGGTCCCGGCGTGAGCTTCCTCATCGGGTTGATCTTCACTCCGGCTTACTTCGCATTGGACGGTCTTCGGAATCCTGGTGTCGCCGTTCAGGCTCTACAGGTGACGTGCGGCATACTCGGCCTATATAATCTGCTGCTCGGAGCGTTCAATCTGATCCCCGCGTTTCCGATGGATGGCGGAAGGATCCTCCGTTCATTCCTCGCGAAGCGGATGGGCATGTTGAAGGCGACGCAGACGGCCGTCAAGGTGGCAAGGATATTTGCAATCGGCATGGTCGTTGTCGGCATCTTCACGTTCAATGTCTTCGTCATCTTCATCGGTTTCATCATCTACGTCGGGGCGGCGGATGAAGAGACGATGACAAAATTCAGCCTGGCGCTGGAGGGCGTCAAGGTGGAGGAGATCATGAACCCTGAAGTCCTCTGGGTTTCGCCATCAATGACCCTCAACCAGGTGCTCGGGAGGATGATGGAGGAGCACAGGACGTCGTTTCCGGTCGTCGAGGATGGCTCGCTCGTCGGAGTCATCTCGGCCGCCCAGATAGACCGAGTCCCGAAAGCCCAGAGAGACACAGTCACGGCAGGCAATGTCGCTGACCGAGCCCCTGCTTATGCCAGGAGCTATGTCGATGCGACCGAAGTTCTGAAGGCGTTGTCCGATAGGAAGGATTTCGTTGTCGTGTTGGACGAACACGACGAGTTCGTTGGCAGCATAACTAAGGACGAGTTGCTGAGCATCGTCACTGTCCTTGGTGTGAAGAAGGCTCTCTGATGTCCCGCCACGATCACGGGCGTTCCTGCGCGAGTTCCACGATTACGTAGAATTCCTCGGCGATCGCTCTGACGGTATCCTTGTTCTCGGCGGGAGAGACCATCATCCTGCCGTTCTTGTAGAGTACGATTTCCGTTCCATCTCTCGATGCCCTTACCATGACGCCAGGATCCTTGACTTCGAACCCCTTCGATCTTAGGATCTCTGCGCATTTCTCCAGGTCGTATTTGACGGCCTGCTGCGGGACGACAGACATCGCATCCTTCTTGCAGAGACTAATCACTTTGAACTTCATGCTCGCTCATTTCCCTCAGCAGGCTTTCGGCATTCCTCCTGAACTCATCGAGAGTGCCTTCATTCACTACCATTCTGTCTGCGAGCGCTATCAGACTGCCCAATCCCCAACCCAGTTCACGACGATCCCTTTCTTGGAACTGCTCCCGATTCTCCGGGGCATCGGTCCTGTTCCTCAACCTGAGTCTTGAATAGCGGGTCTCAGGGGAAGCGTGAATCGCGATTAGCACAACTCCGTCGCCGAAAGCCTTCTTGAATACCTGGAGCTCCGCCTCCCCACGACAGCCGTCGATGACCGTCATGGCCCTGTTCACGAATCTGACCGTTCTCTCGGCCCAGATGCCGAATCCGTGCGTCTCCCTTTCCGAATGCGCGAATCCGCCGACGCTTCTGTCGTCCGAGGGCAGATTCATTCTCGACGCCTCCGCCCTGACGACATCGCCCATCCTGACGACGTCGAAGCCCATCCTCCTCGAAACGTCGACGAACTCTTCCTTGCCAGCACCTGGCATTCCAGTGACTATGATCACCCTCACGTCATTTCACCGCACTAAACGAGCAATTGCAGTAACGCCTCAGCCGAGTATGGACCTTGCTATGTTCTCGAGATATGCCGGTGCGACTTCGAGCTCCGTGCAGGCCCTTATGATTTCCGACACCTGCTCCTTGTCTATTCCAACCCTCGCCGCGTATCGGGGACGTATCCCAAGAACGTAGGCGAGCGCGATCGTCTCCTCGTCCCTGCCGTTCGGCGCGAATGGGCCGAACAGATCCGATCGACACGCTCCGGCCTCGTCCTCATCCTGCTTCTCGCCTGATCTTGAAATCTCGAGACCCTCGGGTCTCCCCAGGATGAGCTCATCGTTCGGCAATTTCACCATGACTCCGAGATAATTCTTCTTGTCGTCGAGGTGGAGCATGATGCTCGACCTCATCGTAGTGAAAACCTTGTCTCTTCGGTAGTTGCAAGCTAGTTCGCAGAGGTCGCAGTCGATGCATTTCAGAGTCTCCGCGTTCATCGTCATCCAGTGCACCGCGTTCGTCTTAATGATTTACTCATTATATATCGTTATTCAGCCTCAGTATTCTCCATTTCCGACGTCGCGCCCCTCTCTCATGCGAAATGCCCTTTGGGTTCTCCGACGGACCTCTATCCAGAAGAAGGATAATCTAAGAGAAAGGGTTAAATGCACTTCCACTTATTTCTCAAGGAACAGCTTTGATACTGGGTGGGAACTTAGGAAGATCGCCGGCGTCGGAGGAATGATCCGTTGCAGCCTGTCAAGTCCGTCGAGAATGTCCTCGAGGAGATAATTCTTGACCAGTTCGTCAAGGAAGCTCAGATTCAAAGCGTTGCGATCGTTTCTAAGACGGGGTTGATGGTCGCGGGAAAGGCGGCCCCGACATCAAGGACGGAGACTTTCTCTGCCATGGCAGCGATCATCTTCTCATCGGCCGAGTCGACCAGAACGGATCTCATGAAAGACAAGGTCGAGCATGTCACTGTCGTATTCAAGAGCACGAAGATGCTCATCGCGGAGGTCAGTTCGAGCCTCCTTATCGTCGTCACTGCCGACAAGGCAGCGGATGATCAGAAGGTTCTGGATGACATGCAGAAGGCCATAACGCGGACGAAGGAAGAACTCGTTTGGCTCCGATGACCTAGATGATGTGCTCTGAGATATCTTCCAGTATTCTGTCGCAGTAGATGCATCTCAGTACGGAGGGGTTCTGCGATTCCACGATGAACTCGGACTCGACCGGCTCGGCGAGATTCGTTATGCAATTTGGATTCCCGCAGCGGACGATCCCCCTGACGACCTCGGGGAGCTTCACTCTGTACTTCTCAGCTACGTTAAAGTCCCTGATTATGTTTATCGTCGCCCTCGGCGAGATCAGTGATATCTTGTCGACTTCCCTCGGATCGAGCTCTCTGTCCTCGACCTTCACGACATCCTTCCATCCGGCCTTCTTCGACGGGACGTGCATCAACACGCTCACGGTCGACCGGACGTTCTCTCCGGTGACGCCGATGATTCTCAGCACCTTCAGCGCCATGCCGCAATCGATGTGGTCGATTACCGTTCCGTTGCGTATCGGAGTGACCCTAAAATCCTTCATTCGCCTCAGCTCCTAGCACGAGTAACAAGATCGCCATCCTCACGGGGACGCCGTTGAAAGCCTGCTGGAAGTATCTCGCATGAGGTGTGTTGTCGACCTCCGGCGCGATTTCATCGATTCTCGGCAGCGGATGCATGACAATCAGATCCTTCTTCGCCTCCCTCAGTAGGTTCTTGTCGATTCTGTATGATCCCGCGACCTTCAAGTATTCGCTCGGATCGGGGAATCGCTCCCTTTGTATTCTGGTGACGTAGAGGACGTCGGCCTGGGGGATCGCGTCGTCGATCTTCGACGCAAGCTTGGGCTTGATTCCCAACCTCTCGACCTCCTTGACCGTCTCCCTGGGCATCTGGAGGTTCTGAGGCGCCACGAAAGTCAGTTCGGCTCCCAGAAGAGAAAGCGCTTCTGCCAGAGAATGCGCGGTCCGCCCGTACTTCAGGTCGCCGACCATCACGATGTGCATTCCCTCTATCTTGCCTTTCTCCCTCCTTATCGTGAACAGGTCCAATAGCGTCTGGGTGGGATGCTGACCCGCTCCGTCTCCGGCGTTTATGACAGGTTTCGTCGAGAAGTGCGCCGCGAGCCTCGCAGCCCCCTCATGGGGGTGCCTGAGAACGATGACGTCCGAGTAAGATTCGACCATCCTGATGGTGTCCGCTAACGTTTCGCCCTTCGCCACGGATGTCATCGCAGGATATGCGACGTCGATGACCCTTCCCCCCAGCCTGACCATCGCGCTCTCAAAGGAGAGTCTGGTTCTCGTTGAAGGCTCGAAGAAAAGGTTCGCTAGTATGCGTCCGTCGAGGGCCTTGGTGGACTTCTCCCCTCTTGCGTAAGGAATCATCTTCTCGGAAAGGGCCAAAACCTGCTCGATCCTTCCCTTGGAGAGGTCCCGAATTGAGACAACGTCAGAGCCTTTGAAGTCGCTCATTTTGTTCGACTGTGAATAAACTCGTTCCCTATATGACCCCTTCGATTGGACCTGGTCATGACGCAATTAACGCTCTAGAATCCCTCTCCGAATTTCTCCAGCGCTTGCTTCATTTTCCAGTGCCAGTCTTCCACGCACTGCTCAAGCTTCCTCTTGAGTTCCGTCTTTTCGACAGCTGCGTACACGTGATAGTACCCGCCCCTCCCCAACGCCTTCGTCTCCCTGTAGCACATGCCACAGGACATGAGCTTCTGGAGGGCACGATAGACCGTGCTCCTTTCCTTCCCGAGCAGTTTCGCAAGGTCGTCCGCTCTGACTGGACTGACCTCGGTGAGTCTCTTGTACACCTCAAGCTCGAATTCGCTCAGGTTGTAGGCGCATCTCATCAGATCCTGGCATGATGAGACCTCCGCGAGCATTCCTTCCGGCAACAAGCGCTTCACTCCTGTTCTGCTTCTCGAAATGCTTATAAGCATGAGGTTATATATATTTGTTGCACAACCGTGCAAAACCGATGGAGTTGAGTTTATGGATAAGGAGATATTGGACGCGAGGGGCCTCATGTGCCCCATGCCCATAGTGAAACTCGCGAAGAAGATCAAGGAAATGAAGGTAGGAGAAATCCTGGAACTGATCGCCGATGATGTCGGATCCAAAGAGGACGTTCCTGCATGGTGCAAGAGAACCGGGAACGAACTCGTTGAATCGAAGGAAGAGAACGGAGTCTTCCGTTACTTCATAAAGAAGATGCAATGAGGTGAATGTTTGGAGAAGTTGTTTATTATCAGCACTCATGCTGAGGACAATCCGGAGAAGGCGACGCTTCCGTTCGTTGTCGCTGTAGCCGCCTTGGCGTCGGACATGCAGCCAACGATCGCGCTGCAATCGATGGGGGTCTATCTTGCAACGAAAGGTTACGCGAAGCTTGTCCACGAATCAAGCTTTCCGCCGTTGGAGGATCTTCTTCGGTCGTTCATCGAAGGGGGAGGAAGACTCCTTGTCTGTTCCCCTTGCATGAAGAAGAGGGGAATAGATCCTGCCGATCTTGTCGAGGGGGCCGTGGTGGTGAACGCTCCAACTCTGGTAAAAGAGATCGGCGAGTCCAAGGCTGTGCTTACGTATTGAATGTCGAATCTAGGTATTTGGAGGTTGGATTAACATGGATGATACAAAGAAACTGGCAATAGTAGTGTCCGAAGGGACTTTCGATAAGGCCATGATGTCGATGATGTTGGCGAATACCGCAGCGAGCATGGGCACTGAAGTTCACGTCTTCTTCACGTTCTTCGGGCTCAGCTTGCTCAAGAAAGGCGCGAATCCCAAGCTAGCTGGATTATACCGATTGTTCACGGGGACGTTCCGGAAGAGGATGGCGAAGGTCGGGGTAGAGGATTTCAGCAAGCAGATGGATCTCGCCAGAGAACTCGGCGTGAACCTCTACGCCTGCGGCACGACGATGAGTTTGATGAACATCAAGAAGGAAGATATGGTGGACGGTATCAAGGTCCTCGGAGCGGCGGGCTTTCTGGACATTGCGGCCGATTCGAAGGTCCAATTGTTCATAGGTTAGTGAGACTATGGCCCCGGTCCTGTTCATACTGCTTAGATCTCCTGGCGAGTACTCGTCCCTCGATCATATCGCTGCCATCGGCGGGGATGAGGCGTCGGGGGCGATCCTGTTCGAGGATGCCGTTTACTTCGCTGTGGACAGAACGAAAGCAAGGGAGCTGCTGGAGGTCACAGACAAGGTATACGTGATCGAAGATGACCTGGCAGCGCGCGGCTTCAGCGCGGTCCCTGATGGATTTCAGATGATCGACTACTCCACCGCAATCGACCTGATCATGGAGCAGTACGATCAGACGATAACGGTGTAGGTGATGCCATGGTGAAGACGCTGACTATCCACATAAGGTCCGGCACGATGATGAACATGGACACCAACGTAATGGTGAAGTTGGCCAGGGCGGCTATAGACAATGGGTACAAAGTCAACGTGTTCGGTTACGGCGAGGGCGTGACGGCGATAAAGGAAGGTCAGGAACCGAAGCGATTCCCCAACGTGGGGAAGGAGATCGACGAGCTTGCGAAGAAGGGTCTCGTGGTCGTAGTTTGCGAGACCTGCTGCGCTGCTAGAGGGTTGCGCAGGGGAGAGGAGATCAAGTCAACGAAGATAGGCAGTCTGACTAACGATCTCTCCAGGTTCGTGGCGGAGAGCGATCGTATGATCACTC
>JAJRAH010000005.1 GCA_028679985.1 Methanomassiliicoccales archaeon | reverse complement strand
GGGGGATCCTCCTCGAGGCGATGAACGGCGCGACGATCTTCTCGGTCTCCTCCTGACACGTGGCCGATATTCCCCGAGCCTCATCGTACTTGCCATTTTCGAAGAGCTTCTTCGTCTTCGTCAGTAATGTCAATGCCGTGCTGGTGTCTCTTCCATGGGTCGCGGCCTCTTCAAGCAGATCCGAGGCCTCGACGATGCGATCATAAATCTCCGTGTGGAGCGCCGCCGTCTCCTCGAGATTCTTACGTGCGTCGTCGATTATGCTATGAGCCTCTTCGAGCTTGTCGTTGTCTATAGCCCTCGAGGCTTCTTCCGCGAGGCGCTCGGCCTTCACCACCTCTACCCCGCTCTTCCTTGCCGATGCGATCGATCGGGACAATTGGGTGAGAGTTCTCGTGAGTTCGTCCTTTATTATGGACTTCGCGAAATGGATCACTTCCATGACCATCTTGAATGCTTCGAGGTCGCTTGACTGCGATCTGAGTTCCTCGGCTTTGGAGAGCTTGTCCCTGAGGGTGATGCTCTCAGACCCGAGAGTCTTCGCCAGACCGAGTAACTTGCCCGCTTCGACGATATTGTCCGCGAGTGCGACCTCCTCCTCTTTCTTGAGGCTGTCCAGTGCGCCCAAAGCGAGTTCATGAGCCTTCTCGTACTCGTTCGATTTCAGTGCCGAGTATCCCTCGGCCAACTGCGACTCTGCGGAAGAGACATTCATCGAACCGCCATAGTCAGTGATGAACATCCTCGCAGTGCTGACGACCTCCTCAGCTATCGTTCTGGTCTTGCCATCTATTGAGTCGGCGCACCGCGCGATCACGTCCGAAACCGCGGCATAGTTCCCTTCTTTGACGGTCTTGATGATGTCGTCAAGAAGGGCACCCTCTTCCGTCACGTCCGCGCCCATCCTCATGGCCGTGGCGCTTCTCATCTCGATTTCCATGATGCGCTTGGCGAGGTTTGCCTGGATCGAGTTGTGCAGTTCCTTCTGAGCGACCTTCAGCTGTCCTGCGGAACCTCTGAAGTCCCTGGCCATCAGGAGTTCTCTTGAAGACCGCATCAGCTGTTTGACTTTCGACATGTCGACCGAATACTCGCCCCCCTCCAGGACGAGCTTCTTCGTTTTCGAGAGCTCTTTCTCCACCTCCCGATAGCCTTCGAGAGACTTCTCGAGGAGAGCGTCCGCCTCCTCGACGGTCGCCATAGCCTTCTCGAAGTCTCCCCGTCGGAGTGCTATTCTGGATGAATCCAGAGCCTCGAGAGGCGCCTTCATATCAACATTGAGTTTCTTGGCGATCAGCATCTTCGGTCGGAGCTTTGAAACACTGTCCAGGAAGCAATCCTCCTCGGTCTTCGCGATGTCCCCGGATACCTCTTTCCAGATCTCCATCGCCTGGGGGATGTTTGCTGCCTTGGCCAGCTCCTTCCCGTTCTCCATCCTTGAAGCAAGCGGGGAGACATCTGCTCCGTAGTCCTTCAGCATCTGAGCTCTCTTACCCATCGCTTCAAAGGTCGAAAGTATCGCTTTCGAGAGTAGGTTCTTCGACTCGACATCCGCGGCCTTCAGCTTGGAGATCGCTTCCTCGTAGTCCTCCGCGTGGAGCGTCTCATCCACTTCGCGAAGCAACCCCTCGGGCTTCGAGAAATCTGCACGAATATCATCGGCCCAAGCATGAAGGGTTGAGATGTCACTCATGACTGAGTCCATGTATGTCCGGAGCGAGCCAGCCGTAGCTTCCAGGCAGGCGTTCACCTGCTTCAAGGACTCTCCGTACTGCGATTCGTCAAGGGAACGACGGGCCTCGGAAAGGATCTGTCTCTCGCTATCCACTTTCAGACCGATTCCTTCGGCAAGAAACATCAGCGATTGCGCTCGGCCGAAAGAATCCGCGATCTTCCTGTTGACGAATTGATCGGCCTTATTGAGCGTGGTGTTGGCCAAGGAGAAGGCATCCGCGGTCTTGCCCTCGGCCATGAGCGACCTAGCTTTCCCGACCGACGCGAGTATCTCCTCCGCGTCGGCGTCCTCGACGGTGATCAGTCTGACTAGATCCTCCGCAGAAGCAACAATGGAGTTGACCTTGTCTTTCTTGGCAAGCTCCGAGGATTCGATGCTCTTCGCAGCCGACCCAAGAGCGCCTTTGTAATCTTTGTTGGAATACGAATTCGTGGCTTCCACAAGTAGCTTCTCAGCTTCTGTCGTCTGGGCGGCAAAGTCCTTCGCGGAGGTCAGTGCATTCTCTGCCTGAGCTATCCTATCCTCCGCCGCCTTGCGGTTCAGAGCAGCCTCCTTTGCCCTCTGTTCAAGCTGCTTTGTGAGTTGAAGCTGCCTTATATAGTCCCCAGTCACGGTCTTCTAGCCTCACGCTTGCACGCCGTGCAAACACTGGATGATACGAACTGCTGACTATTACGGGTGCAGTTCATTAACCTTTTGTCCTGATTATCCTGCGATTGAACGCTAATGATGGACTTTCCGCCTATTCATGCTATCGTTTCTGGAGCTCCACAAAGGCGACTCGTTCCAGCACCAGATCCGGCCAATCCTCTTCCGGAACGGCCTCCATCTCCCTTCTGCTGATGCCGAACTTCATGATCTTGGTCGGTGAAGATTCCAGGACGGAATCGTCCCTGGTCAGTCCGAGGGACAGAAGTAGGCCATCAGCATCCTGGCAGTCGAAAAGAATCATAGCCAGATGCTCGGTGCCCTCTTCTATCCCGATCTTCTCCGTCGCCTTGGAGATCTGCCTCTCTCCTGACGCGTAGAGCATGGTTTCCATCTCGAGAGTGGTCGAGACATTCCTTCCCCGCTCGAACGCCCGCTCCGCGTGGGCTATTGCCGATCTCAGATGATCCCGTCCGCAGACAAAATCGGCGTTCAAAGCCAATCCTCTGCCCTCGCTCAAAGCTTGCAGGGATCCGACGAGGGCCTTCGGATCGGCGATCTTCCCTCTAGCACCGACGATGTCTACCTTTGCCATGTCCGTTGCGAATCCATCTAGGATGGATATCAATCTTGTGCGGCTTCATACCTGGGAAGAAATCAGTCATCCTATCAGTCCCAGAAACACCCAGTACACTATGACGTTGACGAATGTAAGGGGAACTCCTACCTTCGCGAATTCAAAGAAGGTTAGAGTCTCTCCCTTCTTCTCGGCGTTCTGGATGATGATGACGTTGCTTGCCGCGCCGAGTATCAAAAGGTTGCCGGCAATCGTGCTTCCCGCCGCCAGGGCCATCATCCCTGCCGTGGTCGCCCCTGCCTGCGTCATCAAGGGGAGGAACAGGGCAACGAACGGAACGTTCGAGATCAGCTGGCTGAGTGATACGCCCGTCGCAAGGACGATCGGAACCGAGGATAGATCCGCATTCGAACCGGCTATAATCGACTGGAAGAATCCGGTTTGCCAAACACTCTCCATCAGCACGAACATCGCGGCGAAGAATATCAGGGTGTGCCAGTCGATTCCTCTCAGAACCCTGACCCTCTTGTTGCTGATCAAGACGACCGGCAGTGCGGCTATCAGTGCGATGTACGTGAGCCTCAAATCGAGATCCGCGTCAAGGAACACGAGAGCGACCTTGGCTGTGATCAGAAACAGGATGAGGAACAAGGAGATCTTGCAGGCAAACGCCAGCTTCGGATCCTTGATCTCTTCGTCCTCGTGATTCAATGGTGCGGTCCGAAATTGGCTCCCATAGAACAACCTCAGGAATAGGAAGGCAACCAGTAGGTTGATAATCGTCGGAATGAAGAGGTGCGCGAAGAAGGTGACGAAGGGATTCTCGATGTTTCCATTGATGGCGATGAGGAGGTTCTGCGGGTTCCCGATCGGGCTCATGACGCTACCAGTCGTCACCGCAAAAGCCAGGGAAAGGAGGAGTAACTTGGGAGATATCTCGAACTTCCTTGCGAAGTTGATGACGAGGGGCGTGCCGATGATAGCGAGCGTGTCGTTCATCAGGAATGCCGAGAACACTCCGAATATGATCAGAATCAGAAGGACTAGATGGTCCACGGATTTCGCCTTCCTGAAGAATCTGTGAG
This sequence comes from Methanomassiliicoccales archaeon, assembly GCA_028679985.1. Taxonomy (GTDB): domain Archaea; phylum Thermoplasmatota; class Thermoplasmata; order Methanomassiliicoccales; family JACIVX01; genus JAJRAG01. The sequence continues at coordinate 273 of JAJRAH010000005.1, read as the reverse complement.
CCAGGTGAAAGAGGTATCCGCTCTCGTACAGGGCTTCCCCCACAACGAACATTCCGAAGAGGAACAGCATGACGTCGAAGTCTACCGCCAGGAGCGCATCCCAAGGCGAGATCTGACCGGTCACGAGGACCGCTGCCCCTCCGAACAGCATTATCTGCCATATCTTCAGTCGGAACTTCCCGAAGTTCCTCACCGCTATGAGGATGAAGACGGCAAGAAGAATGATGACCGGGAAGTTGAACAGGGCAGCCATGTGATTCTCAAGGTAGTTCC
>JAJRAH010000050.1 GCA_028679985.1 Methanomassiliicoccales archaeon | reverse complement strand
GTCGTCTGCCGTCGAGACCGAGCTGGTCGATCAGTTCCTTCGTCGCCTCGACCTTCTTCTGGGCCTTCTCGTTTCCTGATATGTAGTGGCAATCGCCGATGTGGCAGCCCGCGACGAGCACCCCATCAGCTCCGAGCTCAAATGCCCTAAGGATGAACTGAGGTTCGACCCTGCCGGAGCACATGACGCGCACGATCCTGGCATTCGTGGGATACTGGAACCTGCTCACGCCGGCGAGGTCCGCTCCTGCATAGGAGCACCAGTTGCAGCAAAACGCGACTATGCGCGGCTCGAAGTCGCTCATCCGCCCACCTCCTTCAATGCCTCTTCGACCATCGCCAATATCTGATCGTCCGTGAAATGCTTCGTTGTGATGGCGCCGTTGCAGCACGCCACTGAGCATGCCCCGCAACCTTTGCAGAGAGCGGGATTGATCTTCGACTTGAGGACGCCTGGTGACACTTCCTGCAAGGTAGCCGCAGCATACTCGCAGGCCTCCTCACACCTCCCGCATCCGCGACACCTTGTCTCATCGACGTAAGATACGGCTCCTTCCGTCTCCAGCTCGTCCTTCGAAAGGATCGTGACGGCCCTTGCGGCGGCGCCGCACGCCTGAGAAATGCTCTCTTCGATGAACTTCGGCCAATGCGCCAGTCCGGCGAGGAATATCCCTTCTGTCGCGAAATCGACTGGTCGGAGCTTCATGTGGGCCTCGAGGAAGAACCCGTCCTTGCTGAGGGGTACCTTGAGCATCTTGGCGAGCTCCTCGTTGTCCGGATTCGGGCGCGTCGCCGCATTGAGGACGACTAGATCCGGATGTATCTGGAAATCCTCCTTGAGGAACTGATCCTTGACCGTCAGGACCAGGTGACCGTCGCGTTCCTCGACTACCGGAGGATCATTCTCGCCGTACCTCAGGAACACTATCCCGAGCCCGGCAGCCTCGCTGTAATGCGCCTCGTTGAATCCGTAGGTCCGTATGTCCTTGTACAGGACGTAGACCGCAGTGTCGGGATTCTTCCGTTTCAGCTGGATGGCGTTCGCCATCGAGGTGGAACAGCAGATCCTGCTGCAGTTCGGGTACTCCTCGTTTCGAGAACCGACGCACTGGATGATCGCTACGAGCTTGGCATCAACGTTTCCGGCGGCGAGTCTCTCGCCGAGCTGTCTCTGGGTGATGACATTGGGCGTCTGCCCGTACAAGTATTCTTTCGGCTTGTACTCTACCCCGCCGGTGGCTACTACTATCACACCATGCTCTATCTTCTCGCCCGTTGAGAGCGTCGTCGCGAAATTGCCGACGTAACCGGCGACCGATTCGACCGTCGAGTTCAGATGCACCGTTATCAGAGGATTGCTCTTCACGCACCCGGTGAGATCCGCCAGGACCTGCTGAGGATCCGCCCCCGTTACCAGGAAGTGGATTCCGCGAAGGTTGCCGCCAATCTCGGCGTCCTTCTCGATAATGTGGACCGGAAATCCCTGTGCGGCTATCTCCAACGCCGAGGCCATCCCTGCGAGTCCTCCGCCGATAACGAGCGCGGACTTCGTGACCGGCACCTTCTGCTTCGCCAGTGGAGAAAGCAGTGCGGACCTCATAACGGACATCCGAACCAGGTCCTTCGCCTTCTCCGTCGCCTTCCCGTGCTCGTGCATGTGGACCCAAGAGCACTGGTCCCGAATATTCGCCAAGTCGAAGAGATATTCGTTCAGGCCTGCTTCTTTGATCGTGTTTCTGAACAGCGGCTCGTGGGTTCTCGGAGTGCAAGATGCGACTATGACGCGGTTGAGCTTGTGCTCCCCGATCTTCTCTTTGATAGCCTTCTGGGTGTCTTGCGAGCAAGTGTAGATATTCTCCTCCGCATAGACGACATTGGGGAGCGTCTTCGCATATTCTACCACAGAGGGAACGTCGACCACGCCTCCGATGTTTATCCCGCACCTGCAGACGAACACCCCTATTCTTGGCTCCTGACCCGTGACGTCGATCTCCTCCGGGTACTTCAACTCGGAGACGAGCGTGTCCCTCGACTCGCTGAGCAGGGATCCCACCTTTGATGCGACGCCGCTGCCCTGGGCTACCGTGTCCGGGATGTCCTTCGGGGACTGGAAAGTCCCGCACACGAATATCCCCGGCACGTTCGTCTCAAGCGGCTCGAACTGAGAGGTCCAGCAGAACCCGTGCTCGTCGAGCTTGACGCCCAGCTTCTTGCACAACCTCTTCGCGTCTTCGGAAGGACAGATCCCGACGGACAATACGACAAGATCGAAAGTGTCCTCAAGTATGTCCTCCGTCCCCTCCTCCGTTTCCTGATGAAACCGTATCGTCAGGTTTCCCGTGGCAGGATTCTCCTCGATACCAGCGACCCGGTTGTTCCTCGAGATCTTGACGCCGTACTCCTTTTCCGCCCTTTCCCGATAATCCTCGAACTCCTTCCCGTAGGCCCTGACGTCCATGAAGAATATGTGCGATCGAAGGTTCGGCTCATGCTCGGTGGCTATGATCGCCTCCTTGAGTGCTGCCATGCAGCACATGGATGAACAGTACGTGTGGCCAAGTTGTGCGTCCCTTGAGCCGACGCACTGCACGAATGCAATCTTCTCCGGAACGTCCCCATCCGACGGTCTAATTATATGACCGCCAGTCGGACCGGATGCGCTGAGCATCCGCTCGAACTCGGAGTTGGTCATCACGTTCCGGTAGATGCCGTATCCGTACTCCCTCTTCTTGAAAGCCTTGAACTTCTCGAAACCGGTCGCAAGCACTATTGCGCCGACGTTCAACTCCCGGATCTCCTCCTCCGACGGCTTGAAGTCTATCGCGCCGGCCAAGCAGACCTTCTGACACTCGCCGCAGCCGATGCACATCCCCTTCTCGATGGTGTAGACCATCGGCACGGCTTGCGGGAAAGGCTTGTAAATGGCTTTCCTCGGAGCGATGCCCTCATCGAACCAGCTCGGCCCCTCGATCGGGCAGTGCTCCGCGCACACACCACACCCAGTGCACTTGTCTGCGTTGATGTAGGGATAGCGCTTCGCGACCGTGACCTTGAAGTCACCCGCCTCCCCCTCCACCTTAGACACTTCCGAAGTGCATATCAGTTCTATGTTCTGGTGCCTCCCCGCAGCCACGAGCTTCGGCGCCATGATGCACATCGAGCAGTCGTTGGTCGGGAAGGTCTTGTCGAGCTGCGCCATCGCTCCTCCGATGCTTGGGGAGGTGTCGACGATGTACACCTTGAACCCTGAATCGGCGAGATCCAACGCGGCCTGCATTCCCCCGATCCCGCCTCCGACGACCAGCACCGATCCTACTTTCTTCGATGCGGTCATTCGATCCCTCCCTTGATCGGCGTCGGGCCGAGCTTCCTCAGATCCTCGACCATCTCCCTGCACACCCTTGCGAACTTGTCCGGCTCGGATCCGGCGATCCACTCCAATCTCAAGCGCCTCGGATTGATGCCTATCTGCGGCATTATCTCCCTGAGAAACTCCATCCTGTACTCAGCCTTCTCATTCCCGGTGATGTAGTAGCATCCTCTCGGGTGGCATCCCGCCACGAGAACACCATCGGCCCCGTTCTTGAACGACTCGAGAACGAATGTGGGGTCGATCCTTCCGCTGCACATGACCCTTATGATTCTGACGTTCGAGGGATACTGCATTCTGGACGTGCCGGCAAGATCCGCTGCGGCATAGGAACACCAATTACAGCAGAAAGCGACCAGCTTGGGGTTGTAGTCGTCCGGCATTCAACCACCTCCCAGCTTCGAGAACACGCCATCGACCGGTACCTTGTGCAATCCGAATCCCAGTTCTTTCCAGTCGATTCCGACCGCGTACGCTATCAGCTGAGCGGCGTGAAGGACGGGGATCTTCCGACCCTCGAACTGCTCTTGGACCGTGTCCAACTGCAGGAGACAGAAGGGGCAAGGAGTGACTATGCAATCGGCGCCGGCCGCAGCGATGTGATCGTACTTGTCCCTGGATATCGCGGCTGCGAGGCCAGAGAAGTGAGACCTTACGCCTCCACCCGCCCCGCAGCAGTCCAGTTTGCTCTGATAGTTGACCGACACAGCCCCAAGAGATCCGACGATGTCGTCGATCATATGAGGCTGACCCGGATCTTCGATTTCCCCAGTCTCCGTCGGTCTCAGATAATGGCATCCGTAGTGGACGGCGATCTTCAG
>JAJRAH010000004.1 GCA_028679985.1 Methanomassiliicoccales archaeon | reverse complement strand
TGATCCAGCACAAAGAGCGCCTTGGAAGGCTGGGCTTCTACGGATACGATCTGCAGGACCAGTGCGGTGCCTCGAACAGCTTCGCATACAGAAGCGACGAGGGTCTGCCCTTCGAGCTGAGAGGTCCGAACTATCCGAACTACGCGATGAACGTCGGACACCTGAGCGGATACACAGGTATCGCAAACGCCGCGCACGTTGCGCGTGGCGACGCGTTCGCCTGCAACCCGCTGATCAAGGTGGCCTTCGCGGACAAGAACCTGCCGTTCGACTTCGCGAACATCACGAGAGAGTTCGGCCGCGGCGGTCTGAGAGAGTTCAGGCCGGCCGGAGAGAGGACCTTGATCATCCCACCGGAGTGATCTCTTGAAAGCAGGCGACTACGCTAGGTACAGGAACACTGGGACGGTCGGCAAGGTGATGGATGTGACCGTGGAGGGAGGGGTGACGTGGGTTCTCCTTGACACGTACGACCTCTACTACGACGCGTCCGCGCTAGAGCTGTCTGGCCCGGAGCAGTACCGCAAGGTCGTCTTCAAAGAGAAGACTCTGGAGGAGAGTCTCGAAGAAGTCGAGCGTCTGAAAGAATCCCTGGAGGAAGCGGAGAAGACGATAGGTCGGATCACGCCCTCTGGGACTTAAACCATTTCCCCATTTCATTTATTTCTTTCGGAGATAGTACCTCTGTCGAGGCGCGGTCATCGATCCTTCTTCTTTCCTTCGACATCGAATCCGATCAGCACGCTCGCGAGTCTGGGATTGTCCTCGAGATCGTGGGAGGTTCTTACTAGGACGTCCCCGAGTGCGGTCGGGCTGCACGACACGACGTTCTTGACGCCGCGTATCTTCTCGATCTCGGGGAAACTGATGGGAGGCATGAGGAAGTACTCATGTTTCGCGCCCTTCCTGTTCGTATAGACGACGAAATCGTCTGACAGGAATAGGAGATCGCTCTTTCCCTCGAATTTCTCTCTCTGTCCCGTAAGTATCTCTTCACCGAGAACCACCCCGTTATCCCCCATCAGAAGGACGGTCGGTTCGGGAGGAGGGCGGAATGTCTTGTCCTTGATGATGCCAACAACGTCCTCTCTGCCGAGGCACTCGTCCAGGCCTGTGTTCCTTACCTCGATATCCAACGTAGCCTTCACTCCGCGTTCAATGTCCTTCAACTGCTTTCTCGTGTCTGCTCCGAGAGGGAAAACCTCGACGACGCCGCGGAGATTTCTCAATACCTCCAGGACCTCATTCAACGCATCTGTTGGCACAGCGTCAGGAATGACCTACCATATAATATAGATGGCGTCCTATTGCATTTTCATGAGCCTAGAGCTTTTGGCCAAGCAGGAGCCAAGCGTGATCCAAGCCTTGTACAGACTGAAGAACGAGGTCTTCAAAGACGGTGCGCTCAGCACTAAGCACAAGGAACTCATCGCAACGGCGGTTTCATGCCTGCTCAAGTGCGACATCTGCCTCGAGGTTCACGCTCAGAAAGCGAAGGATGCCGGGGCGACGAAAGAAGAGCTTCGCGAGGCTATGATGGTCGCGATGTACCTGTCCGGGCCGAGCGCGGTCATATGGACTCCGAAGATCGATGACATAATAGAGTGAGTTGCCGACTTCCGTCTTAGGCTCTCCACGCCCCCCCTCGTAGAGGAGCTACTTCTCGAATTCCATTTTCACGTCTCTCTTCAGCGCCAGTCCCGCGGCCGTTTCAACACATTTCAGGATGGCCACTGGTACCGGACATGTCGAGTGCCTGAGGGCCTTGCCAGCCTCGCGGAACACAGGATTGTCGCTGTACGGAAGCCTCAACGATTCGAAGACCTCGAGGCTCTCCAGTTCCTTCGCAAGTTCCTTCACGCACGGACAATCGCTCTCGATGACGAGAGTGACCTTCGACCCTTTAGGCGTCCCCATTATCCTTGTCTTGAATCTGCATGCACCAGCATCGACGCTGATCGCAGCGTCCCCGGCGATGTCGTCCCGCGCTTCGTCTGACACCATCTATCGGGAAGTGTAGTCAAAGCCTTAACACTTTTTCGGTTCGCCTGAGTCGGATATCAGAGGCGTTCTTTCCGGATTCGGTTCAGTATCTCGAAAACCGCGCCCTTGCTGACGTCGACCACGCCCATGACAGCCACGGCTTCACGTTTCCTCATTATCGGAACAGCGACGATCGGAACACCCCTATAGGGACCTGTGGGTGCTATCTTTCGGATGATCTGGCTCTTCCTCAGAGCCTCCTCGAGAACCGGCCCCGTGTAATCAGAATCGATAACCTCTCCGTCCTCGCATCTGACGCCATACTGGTTCTTGCTCCTCATCGTGAGGGGAAGCCTCCCGACGAGTTCGTGTATCGCCAGCGCAAGACATTTGAGATCCTCGGCATCGGTGTCTTGGGAAATGAGACCGCCCCCCTCCTGCCAGGAACCGACGGACTGCTCATTCATCGCCAGGGCAGCAGACACCGCACCCTTCTCGGCAGCCTCCCTCGTGAATGCAGATCCTATGATCACGACATCGTCTTCTTCGACGGCGAACACTCCTCTCAACGGCGCAACGAGCTTCTGATCCGGGTACTTCTCGTCGCCCGGAAAGAGGAGCTTCCCTTTCCTGCACACAAGGGTGGTAGCGCCAGTGGCACCTCCCCTCACTGCCTCATCCCTCTGCTCGCAACCAAGTCTGACCTTCTGAGCCGTGCCTCTGACCAGAACCGCGCAGTCATACCTACCCACAGTGAGACCGTCCAAGTCAACCTCATCGATCAGGATCCCGGAGTCGCTCAGCTTCTCCTTCCCCCGCTCGGTGAGAATCGCACCCCTGTTCGTGTTCTCGGCGCTTCCCTCTCTTATCATCCTGTCGAGGATGGTCCTTGTGCTCCCTTCTCCCACTTTCAAGGCAGAGGACAGGGCCTTCCTGCCTATCGGCCCATCTTCGTCGATTATTCGATAGGCCTTCCAAACATGGTACGGCGAGAATTTGGGAGTGGGTCCCCCAGCGCTATAGGTATAGAATTTGACTCCCATTATGGGATGGATATATCATCCATCCTATTTAATTCTGTCAGTTCTGGTATAAACAATTGTAATCATCTGGGAAAACATTTATAATGCGTAAGCAGTTGGCGACTTCATATGCCCGAGCAGTCAGAGCCATTTGTGACTATCGACAACGTCACGAAGAAGTTCAATGGGGCTGCTGTTTTGAGAGATGTTAGCGCCGTGATACATCCCGGCGAGGTTCTCGGTCTGATCGGGCGCAGTGGATCTGGCAAGTCAGTCCTAATCAACATGCTGAGAGGCAGTCTTGATTACCGGCCGGATTCCGGGAGCGTGGTCTACCGGGTCAATTACTGTCCAGCATGTGGATGGATAGACCGTCCTATTCCTGGTGAGAAGTGTAAGAGGTGCGGATCCGAAACGAATCTCCGCGACATAGATTTCTGGAAGCTGGGTGAAAGGGATTCTATAAGAATTGCGATGAGGGAGAGGATCGCTATCATGCTTCAGCGGACCTTCGCACTTTTCGGCGATCTGACTGTGATAGAGAACGTTTTCGAAGCGCTTGGAGACAG
>JAJRAH010000049.1 GCA_028679985.1 Methanomassiliicoccales archaeon | reverse complement strand
TAGAGATCCCCGAGGGCATGATCGACCCGATCGCGATAGCCATGTTGGAGTTCGACAGGAAGGTCATTCCGATCACAGTCAAGAGAGACACATGAGGTTATTCGATGACAGACGAGGCAAAAACGGATCTTCTGGTATCTGAGGATGTGTATCTGACATCCGGAGTTCACATCGGCACTCAGCAGAAGAGCGCCGACATGAAGCAGTTCATCTTCAAGGTCAGATCAGACGGCCTTTACGTATTGGACGTCAAGCGGACAGACCTTCGGATCAGGGCGGTCGCGAAGTTCCTTTCTCGGTACCCGCCGGAGAGCATAATGATCGTGTCGGCCAGGCAATATGGCCAGAAGCCCGCAAAGGTCTTTGCGAAGGCGATAAGGGCTCAGGTCATCGCGGGCAGGTTCGTTCCCGGATCGCTGACAAATCCAGCGCTCCCTCAATACGTGGAGCCGGAGGTGCTTTTCGTTACCGACCCGGCGGCGGATCAGCAAGCGGTCGCCGAGGCAATGAATGTGGGAGTCCCGATCGTCGCTCTCTGCGATGCAAATAACGAGACGAGGAACGTCGATCTTGTCATTCCGACGAACAACAAGGGTCGACGCGCCCTGGCATGCGTCTACTGGCTGCTTACGCGCGAGATACTGAAGGAGCGGAAGGTTCTTGCGAGTGACGCAGACTTCAAGATGACGATCGACGACTTCGAGGCCAGCTTGTAGTCGATGATTGCGTCTCCAGACACAAGTTAGAAATATCAATGCCTTTCATCTTTCTTAGTTAGTATGAGGCATCCTGCAGTCGCTGGTAAGTTCTATCCACGGAGAGAGGCCGACGTGATGGAGGCCGTCGAGAAATGCTTCTTGTCCCCGCTCGGGCCAGGAGAAATACCGAAGTTGGCGAAGGGCGAGCGGAAGATCGTGGGAGCCGTGGTCCCGCATGCGGGCTACGAGTTCTCCGGTCCCGTGGCCGCCCACGTCTATGCTGAGTTGGCTAAGGACGGCTTTCCTGAGGCGTTCGTTATCATCGGTCCGAACCACGGAGGGATGGGGAGCTTCGTGGCCATCACAACCGAGGACTTCGTCACGCCGCTGGGGACGTGCAAGATCGACAAGGAGATGGCATCGAAAATGGAGTGTTGGGTCGAAGACGATCCCTTCGCACATCAGCATGAGCATTCCATTGAGGTACAGCTTCCCTTCATCCAGTACTTCGACAGGAATGTCAAGTTCCTCCCCATCACGATGGCTATGCAGGACTACGACACCGCAAAGGAGGTAGGGACGCATTTGAGAAGTGCGATCGGTACGAGGGACGTTGTTGTCATCGCTTCCACGGATTTCTCTCATTACGTGACGGAGCAGAAGGCAAGGACCGAGGACATGAAGGTCATCGATCAGATACTCGCCCTGAATCCGAGAGGGGTCTATGAAACAGTGATTCGGAGGGATGTGTCGATGTGCGGGTACGGACCGGTGATGACGATGCTCGAGGCCGTGGGGGGAAGTGAGGCGAAGTTGCTGAAATATGGCACCTCTGGGGATGCTTACCCTATGCCCGAGGTCGTCGGCTACGGTGGGATCGTCGTCAGAAGATGATATCGGCGGCTTGCTTGCTCCCTTTCGTCGTTTTCCGTTCGGGGAAGACCAACAGTATTATTAACGCCGTGCGGACAATATTGTTTCAGCATAGAATATTGGATGGGGTGCGAATATGACTGATTATTCTAAGGAATGTCCGGCCTGCGGAGCCCGAGTCCCTGAGAAATCTAGATGGTGTCCCAGATGTGGACGGGATCTGCTCGCAGGGCCGGGATTGTCGACCGAGGTTGGAAATCCCAACGTACCCGCCGGTGCCGTCGGTGCGAAGGAGCGGCTGGTTGAGGCAATCAGGGCGAGAGTTCAGACGGATGAGGTCCTGAGCATCGTGTGGATATTCCTCCCGATAATCGCGAGCGTCGCTGCCGTGATCGGAATCGTTATCGGCATATTGTTCCTTATTCTGGGATGGTGGGTAGGGGCTGCGATCGCGGTATGGACGGGCGTGATCGTTGCCTTGGTCCTCGCAGCCGTTTTGTTTGCGCTGCTTAATTACAAGCTCATCGACCGACAGAACCAGCACATGACGCGAGAGGAGGTGCTGAGAGGAGCGCTTATGGAGTACATAAGGAAGCACAGCCAGGAGAGGAATCTGGCGCAGCTTCTCTCCTCCCAGATCGCCACCATGGAGAGCATCCAATATGATGCCAAGTCGAGGGAGCGCGAGACTTCTGCAACTCTTTTCGCGATCCTCATAGTAATTCCTGTTGTCGGGTTGATCTTCCTGCTCTATGTTCTCTATGTGCTCACCGAATTTCCGTACCATCACGATCGGCGTTGGCACGCCTACACTCAGCAGGCCCAGTCAGCAGCCTCACATCTCGGTATGACAGTCATCCTGCCTTCCTGGAAGACCTTGCCGGACAGGTCTTTCATCATCTACCTCGTGCTGACATTGTTGACAGCCGGGCTGTTCCTGATATACTGGTACTACGTGCTGATCAAGGACCTGAACAATCACTTCGGCGCCCAGTGGCAGTTCGAAGATCAGATTGCTTCCCAGATGAAATGAAGGCAAACCCTTTCCACTTCGTCTTCCCCTTTTGTCCAACGCACCTTTCAGGATACTCAGATGCTTAGAGTCGATCCTTCGGGAGTCCAGAGGAATATAAATAAGAAGACAACGATATCTTTTCCAACCCTTTCTAGAGGGAGGTAGAGGTGGAACTATGGAGGAACGTTCATTCGATGAGCTGATCGATCCCACATGTCCCAGTTGCCGTCACGCAGTGC
>JAJRAH010000048.1 GCA_028679985.1 Methanomassiliicoccales archaeon | reverse complement strand
GGATCAAGACGGAGTTCGTAGCGACCGGCCAGACAGGACTGCTCCAGGGTGCAAGATACGGTGTGCCTCTGGACGCGATCCACGGCGACTACATGGTCGCCGAGCTCGAGAACGCAATTCACCAGGCGTATATCAACGAAAAGCCGAAGGTCATCATAGTCGAAGGCCAGGGAAGCCTGACGCATCCGGTATACGTCTGCGGAACGAGGGCGATTATACAGGCCTCGAAGCCGAACGCAGTCATCCTCGTGCATGCGCCTGGCCGGAAGTACAGGAACTACGACCTGTCGTTGAAGCTTCCGCTGCCAAACCTCCGCAACGAGATGGCGTCGATGGAGGTCTACTCTCGGTCTCCCGTGATAGCCCTGGCAATTAACCATGAGGGCCTGGATCCGGACAAGATAGACGAGGTGTGCAGGCAACACGAGACTCGATACGGCGTGCCGGCAGTGGACGTTCTCAGGGAAGGGCCAGACAGGCTCGCGAAGGCGATCATCGATCGCTTCCCTTACCTCACTCTTTGAGTGAGGAGATTGAATCCGACAGTACCCCGATCTGCTCCGGCGATAGCGCCTCGACCCTGAGATCGACGTACGGCAGTGTCATCACTTTCCCAGGTGCGATGCGCTTCATCTTGAGGATCGTCGATATCTTCTTTCTCCTGTGCTGGAAAAGTACGTCGATTAGCTTGAAGAAAAGATCCTCGTCCATGACTCGGAAGGGCGGGGGTCTCGGGGTGAGCATGACGATAGCCGAATCGACCTCTGGCTCCGGCCAGAATCTGGACCTCGGGACGTGCTCCAGGACCCTGCACTCCGCCCGGTAGTAGGTGTTCACCGTGAGTCTCGAGTAGTCGTCCGTGTCGGGCTTCGCGATCATCCTCTCCGCGAATTCTCTCTGGATCATCACGATTGCTCTGTCGAAATGATGGTCGAGCAACTTGAAGATGAGAGGGGAGGAGATGTTGTAAGGTATGTTCGAAACCATCTTGTCAAAGTCAGGGAATTCGATCTTGAGGGCGTCGCCCTCGATCAGATCGATCCTATCCCCATACCTTTCCCGGAGGTAACTGCAGAGCCCCGGGTCGAACTCGATTCCCACCACCCTCTTCGCTCTCGTGATCAGTCTATCGGTGAGCATGCCGAGGCCCGGCCCGATCTCCAGTACGACATCATCAGGCTCTATCCCTGCGTAGTCGACTTCACGGTTCGCGACCCTCTCATCTATGAGAAAATTCTGTCCCTTCTGCTTGCCGGGTCTGACGGAGTACTCGGTCAGGATCGCTTGGATCTCTGAAGGTTTCATCCGAGGGCAATCATCTAGCTACGAATAGATGATACTTCTGGCCAGGGTCGGACAGCTCGATCTCGATCCGCTTCGCGATGAGCTTCTCCGGGTGCTTCACCGAAGGGATCCGTTTCGCCATGTCCTCGAAGCTCGCGAACTTCCCTCTCTTCCTTTCCTCGAGTATCGACCACATCGTCTTTTTGCCGAGACCGGGGAGCAGCTCGAGCATGTGGAACCTCGTCGTTATCGCCTGAGCCTCGTTGAAGAACTGCACGAACCTAACTTCCAGTATCTTGACGACGTCAACGATGACGAAGGGAAGCTCCTTCTGCGCCGCGGTCGTGAGTTCTTCGAAGCTGACCCTCCTTTTGACGTGCTGTATCTCCGCCCTCTTGTCCGCGTCCTTCCCTATGTAGACTCGCTGCCCTATCTGCAGTGCAGCGTTGGGCTTCGGAACGAGCTCGAACAGCTTGAACTCGCTCTCGCCCAAGGCATACGCCAGAGGCTCTCTCTTGAAAGTCCTCTCCGTGGCAAGTCCCTGGGGTAGGTAGTCAAGAAGGTGCGCGTAGTCTTCCAAAGTATCACGACCTAGAGATACTTCTCCACGATCTTCAGAATCTGGTCGATGTGCTTCTTCTCAATGATCGATCGTTCTTTGGCGAAGAGAATGCGAATGTCATCGTTGTGAGTCGGCAGGATATCCACGATCTTCGTGGCTATCGCGTCGGAGATGAAGTCGAGCCCTTTGAGCTCTTTGAAGAGCTTCTGCGCTTTGTCCATCGGAAGCTTCTTCATCTTGTCTGCGTGATCCTTCGCGAGCTTCTGCTCGCTCGTAAGCTCACGCTGTTTGCTCTCTTCCGCCAGCATGTGCTCGACCTCGCTAAGAGTGACGTAACGCTCATCGGACATTCAGAAACACCGCCTATGCAGCCCTTCTCAAATGCTCGGGAGTGGCGACGACCGTCTTGATCTTGTTGCCGTCCAGGACTTCCAGCACGAAGGCCCTTCCCCGGCTCTCTACAACCGTGCCGGTCTTGCCCTGGAACCGTATGTCCGGAGCCCCATGATGTACACTAGGGTCGATGATTATGTTGACCTTCTCGCCAGCCTCAAAATGCTGAAACTCACGAGTAATCGGCGATAGGCCCCGCTCTCTCGGGCGCCTCTTCATTATACTCCTCGATTTGTTCCTACTTCCACTCGACGCCTTTACCATGCTCATTCCTCGCTAGTGCCATCGTTCACTTCGATCACGTCCAGAGCCCTCACCTCGCATGGCACACCGAGAGCTTCGGAGAGGCTAGGTCTCGTCCGTCCTTTGTCCCCGTGGACGAACTCCTTAATGTACGTTCCAGCCTCGGTTCTTATGACGAAGGTGATGGAGTTCTCACCGAGTTCATCCAGATGAAGATCGATGATCTCCCGCTCCCTCGCTATGTCAGCTCTTCTATGGGCCACCCTGACGGGGGTCTGCTGCGTGATACGAGTGCGTTTGAATGACTGAAGTACCTCATTAATCTTTGCCTTATCAACTTTGCCATGGACGGCGACTTCGACCCTGTAGGTCTTGTTCGGGGCCGAGGCCTTGACCCTCCTGACTTCCTCTCTGGATGAGGATCTGAGGCCAACCACTTCGACCCGGCCTCTTCCGTTATCGTTGATGATATTCTCAAGTGATCCGAGGTTCAGATTCCTCTTCTTCGGCTCGCGAATCTCGATGACGAACGGTCTTCCGGTCCCGAGCATCCTGGCGTCGATGTCTTCTCGACCCATCCCGTGGAAGAAGTGGTCCGTCCCTTCCGCCACACTCATGATTGGATCCCCTACGATCTCCTGGACGCTCGTGGGATACATCTTGCCGGTGAATTGGCAACGCTCGCAACCCTTCCCCCTGCACTGTCTGCACGGCCATCGGGTCTGGGGCATGTCCCTGACGAGCTTCCTATAGCGACCGTAGATGAAAAGAGGGGACACATCGAGATCGACCTGAGCAAATCGGGTGTCAATGAGGGCGACGACCTCAGGGGTGTCGAATTCGACGGGCTTGCCGATCCTCGCCTCCACGATCTTCCCGATCTCTCGATTCAACTCGGCCTTGATCGGTTCGGCCGTCTCCTGACCGACTTCGCTCCAGAGCCGCTCCTCCCTCCCCTGGATCTCCGGATCGACTCTGGTGCCGACCAGGAAGTTGTTGTACTCGATCTTCGACAGCGACTTGATGATCGCCTCGGCGAATCTCGGGAGCGAGTCAAAGATATCCTCGCAAAGCCAGCATTTCTCATGAGGCTGAAGCGCCTCTCCTCTCCCTTCACGTTCGAAGCTGGCCTCTGCGCGAGCCGACTTTCCCCTCGCTTCGTTCGTCGTTCCGGTACCGACAAGTGCGAATATTCTGCCGAGGCAGTGGTCGCAGAGGTCCCTTTTGAGAGCGATGTCAGCTCTTGAGGCGATATCGGTCATTCGAGGGGCTAATTGCCTGCTCCACTTAAAGATTGTCCGGAATGGCCGGAGCTGACTCCTGCTGATAGTTCTTCTCGCAGAATTCTCTGAAGGGGGCGACATCGCTCCTCAGCATGGATTCATACCACATCTCGATTCCCTTCCTCAGGTCTTTCCAAATCTCCGATACAGAAGCCTTCTTGACGGTCGACTCGTTCACCACGAAGAACCTCCACTCCTTCTTCCTTCGGGTCATCTCCGGAATCATGAATCCGCTTCGCACCCTCTCGAAGCCCTTCTTTGAGAAAAACTCCGTCATCATCGCTGAGCCGTGCGGTCTGTCATCGGCGATGACCAGTTCGTCAATGACCCCGAAGTCGGTCTTCTTCTTGATGTCCCACTTCCTGTCGCCGTGGTATGTGGCAATGTCCCACTGGTTCGGGAGCATCTTCATCTCGGCTTCGGTGTTCAGAGCGAAGCGGACCATGACGTTGAGATAAACGACAGACAGGTCTCTCGTGAGGACCGAGCGATCATCCTTGCTCTTCGATCTCTTCAAATCGAGATTCCTGAGCTCCGCGTCGAGTGCGTCGATCCAATCCATCGTCACAGAAATGCACTTCCTGATATCTAATCTACGCGAACCCCATCTCCCCCATCCTGAGCTGCGGCCTGCATCTCTCCAGATAACGATAGACGGTCGCATGCTCGCTGCCCCTCAGCAGCATGTCGATGGCGGTCCTCGCGATCGGAAGCTGAAGATCGTTTGCGACGATCGACACGGTGCTGCCATATATCGATATCGAAGCGCCGGTCAGCTCCTCGATGATCCTCCTCGTCTTGCCATTGGATCCGATGATCCTCGCCCTCATCCTGACGACGTTGTTCGTCTTCTTCCCAACGTAATCCCTGATGTCGATTGTGTCGAGATACTCGTCATCATCGAAAAGCCTGAACGCTCTGTGCGGGGAGAATCCCCTTCCTATCGCCTTGACGATGTCTCCGACCTTCATTCCCATTACAGGATCTTCTGCCGCTGACTCGTCCAGGGTCACCTCCCCTTCGGAGTCGATGTAGAGCGCAACCTTCGACCGCTCCTCGATGAACTTCTTCGTCTCGCCCTCCTTTCCGATGAGGGCACCCACCCTATCCTTCGGTATCCTGATGATTCTCATTTCGCGCCTCCCGTGACCATCCGGAACAGTTCTTCGTGATCGATGACCTCGACGCCGATCGACCCGAAATACCTGTTTAGATTAACGATGTCCCTCCTCAAGAACTCTGAGGCGTTGGGGTGATCGACCATCATCGCCTGCCCGCAGTCTATGAGAACTGGCTTGTCGTCCTGAACGAGGACGTTATACTCGCTTAAATCTCCGTGAACCAGCTGTGCCTTCTTGTACGCCAGTTTGACGAACTTGACAACGGTCTTGTAGGTCTTCTCGGGGTTTCCAAGCTTCACGTCCCTCAGCATTGGGGCCGGGGCTTCCTCGGTCCCGATGTACTCCATTGCCAGCAGGTTCCGGTAGGATCTGATGGGGGACGGGACTCTGACGCCTGCGCTATCGAGCCGCTGCAGGTTCTTGAACTCCTTCGAGGCCCAGGCGAAGATCATCTTCCTGTGATTTCCAGTCAGGCCTTTGAACCGCGGGTCTCCCTCGATATATCTCGCGATTCGCTTGAACGTCGAGTTCGATATCCGATAGATCTTGAGTGCCAGAAGTCTCTTATCAGGGGAGGTGCAGAGAAAAACTTTCCCTTCCTTGCCGGTGGATATCGGCAGCTCGACCGTCTCTACGATCTTGTCGGTCATGAGCTTGTAGATCGCCAGCAGCGTCTCCTTGTCGAACACTTCGTCCATGACTTGGCGATCTTCGGTGCTCTTGTCCTTGACGCGAAGGGCCTCGATCCTCCGCTCGTGAATAGAATACGACTCTCTTCGGGCCATGCGCAGCCCCTTTGTCTCAGAACACGTCCAGGTTCTT
>JAJRAH010000047.1 GCA_028679985.1 Methanomassiliicoccales archaeon | reverse complement strand
GAGTGCGTCTTGTCGTGCAGGAGAGGAGGGAGGGCAAGTCCTCTGCGGTGAATCTTTTCATGAAAGAGGCGAAAGGGGACGTTCTCGTCCTCGTGAACGCGGACAATCAGCTGACTGATACGGCCCTGTCGAGGCTGCTAGCGCCACTGTCGAACGGCAAGGTCGGCATCGTCGGCGGACATCCCGTACCGGTCGATACCGGCAAGACCCTTGTCGGCTTCGCGGTGAGAATGCTCTGGGACATGCATCACAGGCTTTCCCTCGTGTCACCGAAGACCGGGGAGCTGATCGCCTTCAGGAATCTTGGAATCAGGATCCCACCAGGAACGAACACGGATGAGGACTGGATACGGATGGAGATCGAGAGAAGGGGTTATGTCACTGCATACGCACCTGATGCGGTCGTATTGAACAAAGGACCGGAGAGCATCAGAGAATTCATGATCCAGAGAACGAGGGTCGACATAGGGGAGAAGTGCATGAAGAAACGGTATGGGTTCACGGTACCGACGTGGCAGATCCGCTCCCTCATGCCTGCGATTCAGGGACTTCTGAAAGACAACAGAAGGGAATTATCGAAGGTTCTAGGGGCGGTGATCCTCGAGCTCATGGCGAGGATCTACGCTACCGCGTACGTCTCGATGAACAAGCCAGATCAGTACGTGTGGAAGGTCGTCGATTCGACGAAGAAGCTCGACTGACGTCAAGACAAGTCATCTGTTTGACTGTCTGTGGACGATTCGCAAAGAATTTTCTAGTGCGTCAAGTATCATCGACTGTTGCGAAGCAGACTCCTCACTTTTGAAGACATTGCCCGGCCGACAATGATCATGTTCACCGCGACCTTGATCGGCGGCGGCTGCGACTATCTGTTCCAGATACTCATGGGCAGGAGTCTCGGCCCCGAAAGCTACTCGGAGTTGAACGCGCTGCTCTCGATCTTCTACATCGTCATTGTACCGACCCAGGCGATAGGGACTTTCTTAGCAAGGTACACGTCGAAGTTCAAGGCTGAGGGGAATCATGGCGGGATCGCATGGCTGATGAGGAAAGCGCTTGTCTACGCGCTGGTTCTCGGAGTGCTCATCGTCCTCGGCCTTCTGATAGCCATGCCTCACCTGATCAAGTTCATTTCACTGACTTCCACGCTCCCGGTCTTCATCCTCATGGCAGGTGTCCTCATCGTCATGGTCGCACCGGTCGGCTACGGACCGACGCAAGGCCTGCAGAGGTTCCACCTATCAGGGCTGTACGGTGTCGCTGGACCTCTTGGCAAGCTCGTCTTCGGTCTGATTCTGACCGCTGCGGGTTTCGGCGTCGCAGGTGCGATCGGCGGTGTCGTCGTCGGATCGTTCTTCGCGACGATCGTCGGATTGCTGGCCGTGAAAGACTACTTTATGAAGCCGAGGGTCCCCGTGAGCAAGGACGAAACGACGGTCATGAGCAAGTACGTGTTGACTGTCACTGCCGCGATCGCCGGTTGGGCCATTCTGATCAACATCGACATCTTCATGGCAAGACAGTACCTTCCGCCGTACGAGGCCGGACTCTATTCCGTTGCCTCTGTGCTCGGCAAGGTGATATACTTCCTATCTGGCGGGGTGTGCTCCGTACTGCTTCCGAAGGTCTCAGATTACCATGCGAGGAAGAAGAGGACGATCGAGATGATGCGGGTCTCCGCCTTGCTGACCTTTTCAATCACGATCATCGTTGCCATCGCCTATCTCTTGTTTCCCACGCCGATACTCGACTTCCTCTACGGCAACGTGTACGTCGATGCAGCCCCGGTCCTTTCCGTCCTCGGCTTGGCGATGGTGTTCTTCAGCCTCTGTGGGCTGTTCCTCAATTACGGCCTTGCGATCGCTAGCAGGTTCTACGTGACGATATTCTCGATCTTCACTGTCTTGCAGGTTGCCTTGATCATGATGTTTCACGATTCGGCGGTGGAGATCGCCCTTGATCTCCTAGCGACTAGCATCTGTCTACTGATCGTCAGCTGGACGTATATGGAGATGAGAGCGAAGGCTGAACGATTCTGAAAGAACGACCTTGCGAAATGAACGCGGGGAAGATCAGAAATCCAGACGCAATGTGACTCATTCGTTCTTAGTCTCTTTCAGGATGCGTTCCACGGCCTGAGGGAATGCGAAGTCCTCGCTCACCTCGATCCCTTTCGCTCCAATCCGCTTCGCCAACTCCAGATCGTGGTCGCTGTCCCCGACGACGTAGGAGGAGGCGAGATCGATGGGGAATCTCTCAAGGGCCTGGAGGACCATGCCCAGCTCAGGCTTTCTGCAGTGGCATCCGACTTCCGGCTTATGGGGGCAGTGGAATATGGCGTCCACAGTGCCTCCCTCCGCAGCTATGTCTGCAACCATCTTTTCATGAATCTTGCCTAGCGTGTCCTCGGTGAAGTATCCCCGACCGACCCCTGATTGGTTCGTGACGATTATGACCAGAAATCCGGCATCATTGAGCTTTCTGATCGCCGCCCCCACGCCGTCGAAGAGCACCAAGTCCTCTGGTCTGGGACAATACGGAACATCTCTGGCAATCGTACCATCTCGGTCGATGAACACGGCCCTCTTGCCAAAAAGAGATCTTTCCACGAGACCGCAGATGACATGCGCCGCCGCCATATATCCTTCCTGTATCCGCGGCGTCCTTGTCGATGGGATCGTGAGCGCCATGTCAACGATGTCCTTCGACTTCCCCGAGGAACCTGAGAACGCGATGGTCGTCGCACCCATCTCCTTCGCCTTAGCGACGGCTCGAAGAACATTCTTAGAGTTGCCGGATGCAGAAATCCCTATGACCGCGTCGCCTGGACGAACGCTCGCCTCGACCTGGCGCTCAAACACGCTTTCGTAGGAGTAGTCGTTTCCGATGGCCGTGATCGAGGAGAGGTTCGTCAGAGCTACGGCGTTCAATGGCGGCCTATCGAAGAGATACTTCCCAGAAAGCTCGGCAGCGATGTGCTGCGCATCCGCCGCGCTTCCTCCGTTGCCGAAGAGGAGCACCTTGTGCTTCTTACGAAAGACTTCCGTCAGCAACTTGGCAATCTGGATCACCTGCTCGGGGTCCACCTTTCCGGTTACCGAAGCGCTTTCATCCAGCTCTCTCGTCACGAGATGTCTCATGCCAGATATCTCCATGTCTGCAGTCCGTGCTTGCAGAAGTTGAAGCTGACCACTTCCGCACCCAGTTTCTGCAGCTCGTCCGCCACGTTCTGCTTCCGATCGTACTCGCAGACGAAGAACATGAAACCGCCCCCTCCAGCTCCCGAGATCTTGCCTCCTATCGCCCCGCTGGCTCTCGCGGTCTCGTAGATGCGATCTATGCGCTCGTTGGTTATATGCTTCGTCAGCCTCTTCTTCTGCTCCCACGATTCATGCAGCAGCTCCCCGATCCTCCTGATGTCACCCCTCATCAAAGCGTCCTTCGTCTCCGTCGCAAGTTCCTTCGTGGCATCCAATGCCTCCCTGTTCTGACCGGAACGGTAGTCTCTCTGCTGATTCTGGATTATGTCGGCCGATTCGCGAGTCTTGCCAGTATAGCACAGAAGCATGTGATAGTGAAGCTCGTTGAGGGAGTCGCCGTTGATCCGCAGAGGGGTCACGATGACGTCCTCTCCCCGAAACTCGATGAAATTGAAGCCGCCGAAGACCGCAGAGTACTGGTCCTGTTTTCCTCCGGCGAATCCGAGCTCCTTCCGCTCCAACACGTGGGCGAGTCTGGCGAGTTCGTACTGGGAAAGGGGCAGGTTGAGCCACTCCGTGACGGCACCGATCAGGGAGACGATGACGGTGCTCGAGCCGCCCAGGCCCGAGCCCGGCGGAGCGTCGCAGTGCAAGAACATGTCGAACCCCCTAGACACCTCGAAATGATTCAGCACGGCTTTTATCAGATCCAGATTGCCGTCGTATCTGAGATAGCGCCCGTCGGCCATCCAATTCGCGTCCCGAGCCATGTCAAGCGACTTGACCCGCATCTCGGAGTCCTCGCGGGGCTCAATCGTGCAGTAGGCGTAGCGATCGATGGTCGCGGAAAGGACCGCACCGCCCCGTTCGTCGGAATAGGGGGGGACGTCCGTACCGCCTCCGGCGAAGCTGATGCGCAGCGGGGCCTTGCTCCGGATTACCGTCCTGCCCTCTTTCATCAGTCACGATATTCACTCCGAGATATATACAGCTCGCCATCCACTTTCTGATGTGCCAGCAATCCACCCGAGTTCGTCCCACCTCACGATCGCTCGCTATCGGCCGGATAGATATTTCTTCTTCGGAGGTCATGAGGACAAATCGTATGTCCGCGATCATTCCTCACAAGAATGAGGGGGTGGAGCATCTCGTGTCCGTCATCATCCCCACGCTCAACGAGGAGAGGTCGCTGCCGACGGCCCTCGCTGCCCTGGATTCCCAGACGTATGAGGACATCGAAGTTCTGATCGTGGATTCGTTCTCGAAGGACCGCACCCGAAAAATCGCAAGCGAGCACAATGCCAAGGTTATCGACTATGCAGGCAGACCCATGGGCGCTCGATGGAAAGGGTTCGTGGAAAGCAAGGGCGGATACATCCTTCTTCTGGACGCAGATCAGGTTCTGTTTCCTGACACTATCGAGAGGGCGATGGCCGTAATGCCGGGTCGAGACATGCTGGTGCTCGAGGAGACGTCGTATCAGCCCCGTGGGTTCCTGCAGCAATCGTTGTCCCGTCAGAAAAGGGCCATGCATGCTTCCGCGGACCGAGGAAAGGGCATAGGACCCCACCTCTACCCTCGCTTCTATCGACGAGAGGTCCTGCAGAAGGCCTACCAGAATATGGAAGAATCGAGGATGTCCGAGATCTTCACCTACGATGACGGGCTGTTATTCCTCCGCGCCTACGAATCGTCGAAACGAGTGGCAATACTCCCCAAAGGAGTCATGCACATAGAGGAAAGCGATTGGTACCAGCTCATCCGCCATTCCTATAAAGCCGGCAGAAGCGCTCGAGCAGTGGATGTAGCAGTACTGCAGGGGGACATGGGCAGGGAAGAGAAGGCTTGGAATCGATTGCAGCGGGCGGTCAGGGGTCGCTACTTCCTTATGTCCTTCGTGAAGGAATTGTTCTTCCGGCTAGGATGCGGGATCGGACGCTAGGCACTTCCGCGGCGGGATCGGATCACTTTCTCATAGAAGCGTAAGTACTCGTCTGCGATTGCCTGCCAAGAAGCGATCTTGTGGCTGAACGGACCGATCCGCTCGATCAGTGTTCCATCGAGAACACCGCTGATAGTCTCCCCCACCTTCACGGGGTCGGAGGGATCGTCGATCCCCACGCAGCCAGGCTCGCTCAGGAACTCCACGAGCGCTTCCTTCTTCGCCACGATGGCTGGAGTCCCACACGACAATGCCTCCGCAACGACTAGACCATACGCCTCGGCGGCCGATAGCAGGACGAGCGCTCCCGCAGCCCGATACTCGCGACCGAGCTGATCCTCCCCGATTTCGCCGAGCCATGCGACCTGACCAACTATTCCCAGCTGCTCCGCCAGTTTCCGCAGCTCCTGTTCATGGGGGCCTGACCCGACGATTCGGAAATTCACGATTCTTCGGCGCTTCTTCAACCACTCAATCCCGCGCAGGACGTGGTCGACGCCCTTGTATGCCAACAAGCGGCCTACATAGAGAATCGAGTCCGAATTCTTCCCGACAGGGACATCGTCGAACATCTTCATGCCGCTGGGTATGACCGTCACCTTACTCTCCAATCCGTGAAAATCGCGCAGCAGCATGCTCTTCTCGAAGTCGGAGACGCTGGTAATGGCCTCGCTCCATTCCAATATCTTCTTTCCAAGAATGTGGTAGGCACGGAAGAGAAGATCGCGAATGGGCGTGTGCCCCTTGCCGTGATAGTGTGCAGAGAACACGTAGGGAATGGCTCGGGTGTGACACAGATACGCGGTCTGCGCCGAGAGCAAGATGTGATAGGAGTGGATGTGGATCACGTCGTACCGTCCAGGCAAGAGCTGCTCCTTCATGTGATTCCAGACGTGTCGATTCAATCCGCCGAGCAACGGACTGTCCACCGGAAAGCGAATCAGCTCGACACCGTTGATAATCTCCCGCCCTGCAAGTTCCTTATCCATGGCGACTACGGTGCACTCATGGCCCCTGCGAACGAAGTTCTCACAAAGCTCCTTGACGGTCGTCTCCACGCCGCCTATCCTCGGATGATAGAACTTCGTCACACAGAGAATCCTCAAGCTCGGCACCCCGCATCCGGTTTCAGGACAGTACAGTTATTGTGGATATTTCTCGGTTTGCACAATCTGAATGCGATGAATTGATATCTGGAAGCGGGAGAATGACAACGCCCCTGAATGCCCAGGACGCAGGTCAGGTCGCAACGCAGTCTATTTTAACAAGAACCTCTAATTTGAATGACGATGACACTGAAGCAGTTCGAGGTCTGCGTGCAGAACCGGCCGGGAGAGGTTGCACGGGTGGCCGAGGCTCTTGCTAAGAACGCCGTGAACATACGCGGGATATCTACCGACCTTGGGTCGAGCAAACCCATGATCCGCGTCATCACAGACGACGAGAACAGTGCCAGAAAAGCTCTCAAGGGGGCTGGCTTGGAGTTCATAGAGAGGGAGGTGCTGGTTATCGCCCTACCTGACAGGCCCGGGGAACTCGCCAAGGTGACGAAAAAGCTAGCGAGAGCAGGTATCAACATCGAATCGCTTTTCATCCTCGGGTCAAGGGTGCAAGCCGAGGAAGTGGCGATCGGAGTGGATAGGCTTGAAGAGGCCCAGGAGCTTCTTT
>JAJRAH010000046.1 GCA_028679985.1 Methanomassiliicoccales archaeon | reverse complement strand
TCCGGATGATGGCTCTCTTGATGTTGTCGATACCTTTGATCTTGCAGTCCCTGACGGAGTCGACGATGACCTGAAGCTTCTTGAATGACGGCTCGTCGGATGATATGACCAGAGTCCCGTCATCCATCGTCACGAGGCCCTTCATCCCGCGGAGCTTCGTGATCTTCTTGTACACGTCGTCGAGAGTGATGCCCTTCTGCGCCATCTTCCTCTCGTCGGGGTGCACTACCACCTTCATGTTGACGATGTCCGTCTCGATATCCGCGATATCCAGAAGCGTAGTCGCCTCGATCTCGGAGGCGATCTTCCGGACCCTGTCGACGTCTCCGCGGACCTTCGGATCGATGTGCACCGTCATCATCGGCGTGCTCGGCACGCGCCGGGCATCGACGATCTCGATGAGCCTCGGAAGACCGAGTGTAACGTTGATTTCAGCGACTCCTGCATAGTGGAAGGTACGCATCGTCATCTGCGTACCAGGCTCCCCGATGCTCTGCGCCGCGAGTATTCCGGAGGATTCGTTCGGATCCATCGTGTGCGCCTCGTAGCGCTCGTGCGCCTTCGTCAGTATCTTCTTGAGAGTCGCCAGTGGGACATCGATCCCTTCTATGCGACTTGCGATCTCGGAAATGACCTTCATCGGAACGCTCAGCTTCAGATCCTGAGTGAGCTTGACCATCTTGGTCTCGATCTCGGTCATCGGTTTCGATTTGACCGGAACGTAGAGTTCGATCTTCGGCTTCGGAGACACCTCCTCTTCCTTCTTCGAGGCCTTCTTCGAAGTCTTCTTCGACTTGCCTCCGATCTTGGCCAGTATCTCATGGGCTTCGTCCTTAGAGAAGCCGAGAGATTTCACCGC
This sequence comes from Methanomassiliicoccales archaeon, assembly GCA_028679985.1. Taxonomy (GTDB): domain Archaea; phylum Thermoplasmatota; class Thermoplasmata; order Methanomassiliicoccales; family JACIVX01; genus JAJRAG01. Next base: position 10,345 of record JAJRAH010000046.1, on the reverse strand, counting down.
CTCCAAGCTCGCATTGGAAACTTCCGTTATCGTGCTGAACTTGCTCAAGAGCTTCGCGACCGTCTTCTCGCTCAGACCCCTTTTCACGAGGGCTTTCATCGTGTCCTTGCGCGCCATTTACTCCTCACCTCCGCCCTCGAACTCCGGTTCCTCGAACTCCTCCTCATCCTCAGTCTCCATCAGGTCCTTCTCGATCGTCGCGTAGCCTGCGAGCTTCTTCTCTTCGATCTTCGCAAGCAGCTCCGCTTCGTCTCCGAGGACCTCTACTAGGAGGTCATCGACGTCGACGGCGTCACCCTGCACGCTCCTGCACGGGTCGACGCCATCCTCGCCGTACTTGAACTGGACCACCATGTCGGCGGTGTTCCTGACCGTGCCGTCCTGCTTCAACTTGAGATCCTCGAGAGCGTTGATCAGCCTGCGCTGCATGTATCCGGATCTGGACGTCCTGACTGCGGTGTCGACCAGACCCTCACGCCCTCCCATGCTGTGGAAAAAGAACTCGGTGGGAGTCAGTCCGCTCTTGTAAGAGTTCGTCACGAAGCCCCTGGCCTGCGCTCCCAGATCTCCTTTCCTGAAGTGTGGCAGCGTCCTGTTCCAGTAGCCTCTCGAAAGCCTCTCGCCTCGAACCGCCTGCTGCCCGATGCAGCCGGCCATCTGGCTCAGGTTGAGCATCGAGCCCCTTGCGCCGGACCGAGCCATGATGACCGCTGAGTTCTCCAGACCGAGGTGGCGACCTGCGATCTGCCCGGCCTCGTCTCTTGCCCGACCGAGGACCTTCATCACTTCGACTTCGAGTGTCTCCTCGAGAGACCTCCCCGGAAGCTGCTCGAGTATACCCTCACGGTACGCAGCCACGAGATCGTCGACCTTTTTCGCCGCATCCTGCAGGACATCCTCGATCTGGCGCCTCGCCTCTTCGGGTATGTCCTCGTCGTCTATTCCGGTCGTGAAACCTCTGACCATGATCGCCCCGATCGCGAGGCGAGTGAGGTTGTCGATGACGTTCTTCGCCGTCTCCGATCCGTAGTCCCTCGCAAGTTTGTCTACGATCTTGCCTTTGAAAGCCCCTATCGCCTTCTCGTCGATCGTACCGTACAGGAGGTCGCCCTTCCTTATTCGGACGTATGCATCGAGGTCGCACTTCTCCTTCTGGCACTCGGGACACTTCCTGCATATCGATGCTCTGAACGTGATCCTGAAATCATCGGGGAGCACGAGGGAGAAAAGCTGCTTGCCGGTCCAGTACTTGACGCCGTCGATCTCGACGGGGGGCGGCAGCTCCCGATGGACGACCCTCGACAGCATGAACAGCGTCTCGCCCCTTGTGAACTTCGAGTCCCTATGGGTAAGGAGGAAACATCCGGTGATGTGGTCGTGTATCGCACCGATGACCGGCCCTCCAAACCTCGGAGAGAGAATGTGTTCTTGCACCTTCATCAGGATGAGCGCCTCGGCTCTGGCCTCGTCACTTTGGAGAACATGCAGATTCATCTCGTCGCCGTCAAAGTCCGCGTTGTAAGGAGGACACACGCAGAGGTTCAATCGGAAAGTCTTCCATGGCATGACTCTTACGCTGTGCGCCATCATCGACATCCTGTGCAGCGAAGGCTGCCTGTTGAACAGGACAATGTCGTTGTCCATCAGATGCCTCTCGACGATGAAACCTATCTCCACGGTTTCGGCCACGCTTTCGGCGTTCTTCTCCGTGACCCTGATCCTTCTGCCATCCGGACGGATGACGTAGTTCACTCCGGGCAGGTACTTATCTCCGACTGGGTTCGGGCCGCGCTTCACCATCCCCTTGAGAATCCCGATGTTGCTCTTCGTGGCGTAGACTGGAAGCGTCAGCTCCCTCGCGGCCTCGTACGGGACACCTACCTCGTTTATCGACAGTCCCGGATCCGGAGAGATGACGGTTCTCGCCGAGAAATTGACTCTCTTGCCAGACAGGTTCGACCTGAACCTGCCCTCCTTGCCTTTCAATCTTTGGACGAGTGTCTTAAGAGGCCTTCCGGACCTGTGCCTCGCCGGCGGAATGCCCGAGGTCTGGTTGTCGAAGTATGTAGTCACGTGATACTGCAGCAACTCCCATAGATCCTCGACTATCAGCTGCGGAGCGCCGGCGTCCCTGTTCTCCCTCAGCCTCTGATTGATCCTTAGAACATCCACGAGCTTGTGCGTCAGGTCGTCCTCCGACCTGTCGCCTGATTCGAGGGTGATCGATGGTCGGACGGTAACAGGCGGTACAGGCAGGGCCGTCAGGACCATCCATTCGGGTCTGCATGCCTTCGGATCTATCCCAAGCGGGACGAGGTCTTCGTCCGGTATCCTCTCCAATCTCTCCCTTACCTCCTTCGGGGTGAGCTTGTGCCCGTCCTCCCTGAAGGTCGTAGGCTTGTCCAACGTGATCTTCAGCTGCTCTGCGCCGCAGTGCGGGCAGATCGGTCTCGATGCCGCGTCCTTGGCGGTCTCTTTAGAGACGAGGCGGACGTCCATGGTGTCCCCGCCCATCTCCTCGACCATCTCCATCGCCTCCTTGTACTCCTTCGCCTGCTCCTCGGTGAGAAGCAGACGACCGCAGGACCGGCAGGTCGACTGGAGCAGCTTCTTGATCTCCTTGACGAAGCCGACGTGTATGACCGGCATCGCGAGATCTATGTGGCCGAAGTGACCGGGGCACTCGTCCACCTTGTGCCCGCATGTCTTGCACCTCAATCCTGGCTCGATCACTCCGAGGTGCGGGTCCATCAAACCCATGTCTATCGGGAAGCCGTCATCATCGTAGGTGTCGGCCGTTATGATCTTCGTCGCCGACATCCTCCTGATCTCGTCGGGGGACAGACAAGCGAACCTGACTGACCCTATCCTTTTTGAAACACCTCGCATCATCGCAAGTCCTCCAGTTGCAGGCGCACGGCGACGCCAAGCGACAGCAGCTCGTCCAGCAGAAGCTTGAATGCATACGACGTCTGCACGAGGTTGACATTCGTGTTGTTACCGCAGACCGGGCACCTCAGAGCCCCGCGCCTGTCCATCATCGCTATGTGGCCGCAGTTCGGGTTTCCGCAGACGTACTGGAACGTGCCGTCGGACTCGTCGAGCAATCGATCCTTTATGACCATCGCCGCCCCGTGTCCTATCAGGCAATCCCTCTCCATCTCGCCGAATCTGAGACCGCCCTGCCTCGACCGTCCCTCGGTCGGCTGCCTCGTGAGTATCTGCACCGGTCCGCGGCTTCTCACGTGAAGCTTGCCGGAAACCATGTGGTGCAGCTTTTGGTAATATATGACTCCAACGAATATGTCCGCCCCGATCATCTTGCCGGAGAGGCCGTCGTACATGACCTCCTTGCCGGTGTGTTCGAAGCCGTTTCGGACGAGCGCTTCTCGCAATGACCGCTCGCTCTCGCCGCTGAAAGGTGTTCCGTCGACCGTCCGTGCCTCCATCGACCCGACCTTGCCGCCGATCATTTCCAGAACGTGAGCTACGGTCATTCTCGACGGTATTGCATGGGGATTGATCACAAGGTCCGGGATCACGCCGTCCGAAGTGAACGGCATGTCTTCCTGCGGAGCGATAAGACCGATGACGCCCTTCTGCCCGTGCCTCGATGCGAACTTGTCGCCGAGCTCCGGGATCCTTTCGTCCCTGACCTTCACCTTGACCAACCGGCTGCCGTTTTCCGATTCCGTGAGCATGACGCTGTCGACCCATCCGCTTTCTCCGGGCCTGACAGTGATCGAGGTTTCCCGCCGCTTCTGCGGCGTCAGGAAGTCCGTTTCCTCTTCGAGGAATCTCGGGGGCGATGTCTTGCCGATGAGGACGTCCCCGCCGTCCACGGCTGTCTCAGGGCTGATAAGCCCGTCCTCGCCAAGATTGCTGTACGCGAGATCCGCCCTCGCTCCTCTGACGTCTGGGCTCGGGATCTCGAAGTGGTCCTCCTGACCGCCCGGATACCTGCGCTCCTCGGCCCTGTACGTTCTCATGAAGGTCGAGCGGCCCAGTCCTCTCTCCACGCTCGCCTTGTTAAGGATGAGAGCGTCTTCCATGTTGTACCCGTGATATGAGAGTATAGCGACAACGAAGTTCTGCCCGGCAGGGCGCTCGTTGAACGCCACGAAGTCCATCGGCTTCGTCTGAACGAGCGGCTTCTCGGGGTAGTGAAGCAAGTGGCCCCTCGTATCGGGCCTCTTTCTGTAGTTGGTCGCACTCAGTCCGAGCGACTGCTTCGCCATTCCCGAACCCATCGTCACACGCGGTGACGAGTTGTGCTCTGAATAGGGAACGAGCCCGGCACAGACTCCGAGTATGACTATCGGGTCCACCTCCATGTGGGTGTGCTCCTTCGTGATGTTCAGCGGCGTCTTCATCTCGCCATTGCAATGCAGACAGCGCAACTGAGCGAAGTTGTCCTCGGTTCCTGGATTGATCCAATCCACGTCCGTCTGGGATATCGCTCTCCCGCAGCTGTCGCAGCGCTCCGGAACCTCGTAAGGATCGACGACTATGAACGAATCCTCTTCCTCCTCGGCGTCGACCCACTCGATGACTCCCTCCCTGAGCAGGTCGGACCATCTGAGCTTCCCCTCCCTTATGTCATCCAGATGTTTCCTGGTAAGGACCGTCTTGCCGTTCTTGAGGACGACGAGCGGACGCCTCAACCTTCCTTCGTCGCAGTTGATGATGACCTCGTCCATCTCCTCGTCGTATCGGATGTTGATCTCGTGCGAGAGAAGACCGCACCTGCGCCGATGCCTGATCTCCGCCACGAGCTCCTTCGATCTATCGTGAACGCCGACGAGATCCCCGTTGACGAAGACCCTCGTCCCGATCTTCTGCTGCCCCTTGACCTCCTTGACCCCGAGATCCTTCAGCAGCCAGTGGACGTTCTCCTCGCGGAATCCCTCGGAAACGTCGATGATCAATGCCGCATTCTTCACAAGGCCGCAGTTCTGGCCTTCGGGGGTCTCGTTCGGGCAAAGCCTTCCCCATTGAGTCGGGTGAAGGTCTCTTGCCTCGAAGTGAGGCTGGCTCCTCGTAAGGGAGGACGTGATCCTCCTGAGATGACTGATAGTACTCATGTTTGACGTCCGGTCCAACAGCTGGCTGACGCCTGCCCTTCCCCCTACCCAGTTCCCGGTGGCGAGGGCATGAAGCAATCTGTGAGTGAGCAGGTCCGGCCTGATCGCGCTGGATATCCTCAGGTCCTTCTTCCTCGCGTAGGACCTTTCCAGTTGGTACTTCAGGTCCTTCATCAAGTTCGTGAACGCGACCCTGAAGAGATCCTCCATCAGATCTCCGGACAGCTTCAGACGCTTGTTCGCGTAGTGGTCCTTGTCGTCCTCCTTCCTGAGGCCGAGCGACAGCTCCAGGACCGATCTCGCAATCCTTCCGAGGAATATCGCTTTCTTCAATCTGTCCTCCGGCGTGTCCCCAAGGTGGGGCAGGAGGGACCTGTCGATGATCGATTCGACCTTCTTGACCCTGTACTCTTTTGCCTGACCGGTGGCGAACTTCCTCTCGAGATAGAGGATCGCGTCTTCGGTCGTGAATATGCCGTTCGGCGGGAAGATCTTCTTGTCCTGGCATTCCTCGATGTTGGCGTATACGATGTTCGCCATCTCCGGAACGCTGACGATGGCATCGTAGATCTCCTCGTCGCTCTCCATTCCAAGCGCTTTCATCAGCGCGATGAGCGGAATCTGTCCCGACGCAGCGGGCACCGTGACCATGAGCATGCCGTCTTTCTTCTTCTCAACAAGCGTCAACGCTCGGTACCCTTCTCTCTGGGAGAACACCTTCGCTACCTCGATCTTCGTGCCGTACCGCTCGTTGAACTCGACCATCACCCTGTTAGGCGCCAGATCTTCGAGAGATATCAGGACCCGCTCGGTCCCTCCGATGATGAAGTAGCCGCCGGGATCCTTTGGATCCTCGCCGGCCTGGATGAGCCTCTGGCTGTACTCCGCTTCGGTCAGCTCTCTCTCTTCCTCCATGTTCTCCTTGTAGAGCGTGCAGCGTTTCGATTTGACCATGATCGGCAAATCGCCGATGTGAACCTTCTCCGGCTCCTTCTCGATGCCGTCCTCAACTATGGTGAATTCAAGTGCGGCTGGTGCGAGGTAGTTCAGGTTCCTCAGCCTTGCCTCCATCGGCGTGAGGGAGTGGGACGCACCGTTCGCCTCTCTGACAACCGGTAGCGTCACTTGGATCGTCGGTCTTGCCTGGGGGTCGATGTTGCCCGTCTTCTCGTCCCTCCTGCGGCCGACCCTGATCTCCACGATCCTCCCTTCGGTCTTGTCGGGATCGAGGCGTATTATCCCACGATCTATGTCCTCTGCGGACACGCGCAGGTTGTCCACTATCTTCTGCATCCGGCTGTTCGGATTGTCAAGCGTTGAAAGGAAGTCATTGAAACTTGAAATGTGATGGTTGACTATGCTTCGCTCTTTGAAATAGACCTCAACTAGATCGCGCAAAATATCACCCTCTTATTACCAGACGATAGGCCACAAAGGTTTCGGCAGTCGCACTCCGCCTTACAATCTTCACAATTCTGCCCTCTTCGATCGGGCCGTAAATGTTTTCAAGGACTCTGATGCACGAGTCGCTCCGTCGGATCTTCGGAAGCTGGTCCATCGTTATCTTCATCGACTTCAAAACCTTGTCAGCCTCTTCCTTCGTGACCAAATAGTGCTCTGGAACGAGCTCGTGCTCTAGAACATTAAACTCTACAGTATCGACCAAACTTTCACCTCGCCCCTACGCCTCGGACCTTCTGGTATACTACGTATTGGTGTTATAAAAAGCCATCGCAAACCTATGCCGGAGACCTCGACACGCATGTCTTCTTCACCTACCCAAGCGGGCCCGCGGGGATTTTCGGAGGCTACGGCGGGTAACCGAGGCCTTTTCGAACCCCGGGCCATCTGGTTAAAAGCCAGATGCTCTTTCTAGGGATACTTGTTGTCAAGAATCCTACCTAGCTGAGCTACGGGCCCTTTGGCAACAAGCCTTGGCGTTGTGGAACTGCGAGTAACCACTATGATTATTTAAACTTTGCTGAGCGGAGTTTAACAGCCCCCGACGCGGATGATAGGACCGATGCTCAAGCGAGAAAAGCAGTCGCGCATTTCGCTAGTCTGGAATCGATCTCGATTGACGCCCTTCGATCCCCTGCTGAGTGAGATTCAATGATCGCCGATTGCGAGCACGTATAAATACGTGAACCGGTATCCTGCTTCCCGGCGAGGAGTATGGAAAACGAGAGAGTCTGCAATTCATGCGGTGTCAGGCTTACTAGCAAGGGCACCACGTTCTTCTCTTGCCCGATGTGCGGGGAGAGTCAAATAGGAAGATGCACAAACTGTCGTGACCAGAGCGTCCCCTATGTTTGTCCGAAGTGCGACTTCAGCGGCCCGTAGGTGATTTCGATGGGGAAGGTTGCCGCTGTTTACAATTTGATGCCTCAGGACACGGAAGTGTCGATGAAAGACATGGCGAAGCGCATACCTGACATCGTGCCAAAAGGCGTGAAGATCGTGAGACTGGAGGAAAAGCCGTTCGCGTTTGGCCTCATGATTCTCGAGGCGACTTTCTTGATGGAAGATATCGCGGGCATCACGGATGATCTCGAGGCCTCGCTTCAGAAGGTTGAAGGTGTCCAGACAGTGGAACCAGTATCGGTCAGCCTGATCTGACGGACCCCCGATTTCTGAGCTCCCCCTCGGTCGTACGTATTGTTCTAGTTACTACTCTGTGATATACTCTAGGAACGACAAGTCATCGGGAACGGTAAGGCTGAGCCTCATGCACCGTTCTCGAGAAACGACCTAGCGACTCACACCGGCGGCGGCTTGATGCATCCCTTCTTCATAAGCAGTTGCGTCATTCCCCTGGCTCTTCGGATCATCCCTTCCGCCGTGTCGTATAGATCGCTTCTGCTGACCCTGATTCTCGCGACTCCCTGCTCCATCGCTTTCATTCCGACAGCCAGTGCCTCGCGGGGGAACACTTCCCACTCGTCCATCGTCGGGACGATGCAGTCCTCCCTGAGCCCCTTGTCCTCTGCGGTCTTCGCGATTTCGAGAGCGGCAGCGATGCACATTTCGTCGGTGATCGTCTTCGCCCTCACGTCCAGTGCCCCCCTGAATATCCCAGGGAATCCGAGTGAGTTGTTGATCTGGTTCGGGAAGTCGGATCTTCCGGTTGCGACTATCCTCGCTCCGGCCTCCTTCGCATCCCAAGGCCATATCTCCGGGATCGGGTTCGCAGTGGCGAAAACGACCGCGTCATCGGCCATTCCCTTGACCATGTCCTTCGTTATTACATCCGGACCCGGTCTCGATGCGCCGATCACCAAATCTGCGCCTTTCATCGCCTCCTTGATTCCCCCGGTCTTGCCTTCCCCATTGGACTGCTTTGCCATAGCCCACTTCTCGGGGAACTTCTCCTCCAGGTCAGTCCGACCTGAATGCAGTATGCCCTTGCTGTCCACCATGATGATGTTTCGGACATCGACGCCCGTCGCGACTAGTACCCTCGCTATCGAGATATTCGCCGCTCCAGCTCCGATCATCGCAATCGACGCTTGATTCATCTTCTTGCCGACGATCTTCAGCGCGTTTATCACGCCAGCGGTGACGATCGTTGCGGTCCCCTGCTGGTCATCGTGCCATACGGGGATCTCAACGTCCTTCCGGAGCTCGTCAAGAATCGTGAAGCATTTCGGCTGGGAGATGTCCTCGAGGTTGATGCCGCCGAATGACGGCGTGATCCATTTCACGGCTTGGATGATCTCATTGGGATCCTTCGTGTTCAGGCATATAGGTACGGCGTCCACGCCACCGAGATACTTGAACAGGAGCGCTTTCCCCTCCATGACGGGGAGCCCCGCCTCGGGTCCGATGTCTCCGAGCCCGAGCACCCTCGTGCCGTCAGTGACGACGGCGACGGTGTTCCATTTGCTCGTATGGTTGTACACCTGTTCTGGATTCTTTTGGATGTCGCGGCAAGGTTCCGCCACGCCGGGCGTATACCATATCGCGAAGTCCTGGAAGTCCCTGACGGGACACTTCGGTACGATTTCGATCTTGCCACCGTAGAACGGGTGGTACTTCATTGCCAAGCGTGCCGGTTCGTAAGCCTTCTTCAGTCGCTCCTCGTCAGCTTTTCCAGTGTCTTTCATGTTATGCCTTCCTCACCCTGAACATCTATCTGGACAACATACCAAGAACCTTTTGGGCCGTGGTGTGCTACTTTTTAGCATAGATGCAACATCCATTATTAATAATTGACGAGCATCATTGTTCGAACCCGATTTCCCAGTCAGTGGCCAACATGACCCGCGTCCTCATCATCGATGGATTCATAGACGAGCCCGCATCGCTGGGTGTGCCGCCGTACATCTCGCCTCACGTAAGGGCGATCGCCGGTGCTGCGAGGGACGCCGGTGCCGAAGTCGCCTATGCGACTATCGACTCTTGGAGGAAATCGGGCACGTTCCCGGATGCGGACTTGAATCTCATCGTCGCCGGGGCGGGGGTCCCGGGCCGCTACCTTAGGTCACTTCCTGCCTCACTCAAGGAGATCAGGTCTATTGCGGGAGAGTTGCGGGGACTGAGAATCCTTGGAGGTCCAGCGTCGCTCGATTCTCGGTATGCGTCCCTTCCATCGTTCGATGCGGTGGCGAAGAAGGACCCCGCCTCAGCAGTCTTCGAACTCATCAGGAACGGCCAGGCTACGAATAGGTGGCGAACCCTTGACGAATGGAACCGATGGATGCTCCTGGGGGCGGACATCGTCCTCTCGCACCCCGACTTCCCTCAGCCTCTGATCGCCGAGATGGAGACGTACAGAGGGTGCATGCGACACGCGACTGGAGGATGCTCGTTCTGCATAGAGCCCCTGAAGGGACCGCCAGCGTTTCGGGAGCCCGAGGACATCATCCGAGAGGCGAAAGCATTGAACGAGCTGGGGGTGAGGAACTTCCGCCTCGGTGCCCAGACCTGCATCGTATCATACAAGTCTCGCATCTCTGGCGGAGTCGTACGCCCGAACGCCGAAGCGGTTGAGAGATTGCTCTCAGGCATGGCGAAGCTCGACATAGACGTCTTGCACCTCGACAACGCCGACCCTTCGGTGATCGCGAACAGTCCCGAAGAGTCGGGGAGAATCCTCGGCAGCATGGTCGAGCACTGCACGAGCGGGAACGTGCTGGCCCTGGGAATGGAGAGTGCCGATCCGAAGGTGATAGAGCAGAACAATCTCAATTCCACACCAGACCAGGTTCTGACAGCAATAAGATTGATGAACGATATCGGAGGGGAAAAAGGCGACAGCG
>JAJRAH010000045.1 GCA_028679985.1 Methanomassiliicoccales archaeon | reverse complement strand
GCGATCGCAAGGACTTTGAAAGGGAAGTACTTCTCAACGCACGAAGGCATGCAGCATCGGCACTGAGACTAGAGCGGTTACTTGTATCGTATGTCCGAGTATGCGAAACCGCATTTCGCCCTTTCCTTCTGCTCCTCGATCCATCTCTCGAGGCCTATCTTCTGCATCCGCCTTCCATCTGATATCAGAGTGGGGTAATGTTCGGCCAGTGCGGTGAAGTTCTTGCACGGATACTCATCGCACTCGGGGCAGACCCTCATCTTCCTCTTCTCAGCGCATTCTCGTATCTGGCAGTCCGGAGGACCGCCTTTTCCGTCTCGACAGGAGCAGTCGAATTTCCGAAGGCTTCCAAGGAATCTCCAGAACACGGGAAAGTCATCCTTCATGGAGGGAACGTACTGATAGAAATCGTCGAAACCTTCTTCGTGAAGGGTCTTCGCCAGTGCGGCGGCCTGGTCCGGCACACGCACACGCTGAGCGCAGGCACCGCAGTATAAGCCGCAGTATGTCACGAGGCGGAGATCATCTTCCTCTGTCATGCTTCTAGGATTGGTCAGTAGATGATAAATCCTTTTCATTGAGACTCGTCGAACTCGACTCATTGACTTCCAAGTCAACGGAGAAAGCACCTTGATATAGCGACTCCGCGGTAGCAATGGAACGACAACAATGGACAAATCCCTAGTGGCAATCGCAAGTCTGATGGTCGCTGTGGCAGTAATCTCCACGGGGACCATATCATACATCTTGTCCGGCGATCATGTCGTCCCAGAAGGAATCCTTCCGGCTTTCTCAAACTATCGTGAACTGGAGGAATTTCTAGGGGGCGTCCCGGGAGGAGCCAGGGACAGCAGCCCCTATATGGCACTTGCCGGTGAGAATGAAGAAGGTGCCAAAGGAGCCAGTGCCCAGCATTCGAATACGAACGTCAGGGTAGAAGGCATCGACGAAGACGACATCGCGAAGACGGACGGCGAGTTTCTGTACATAGCTTCCTACGACCGCGTGACCATCGTGAAGGCATATCCGCCAGAAGATCTGAGGAACGTATCGGTCATCGACGCGGAGGACGCTCTCGGCTACGACGCGGTCAATGATAGCGTGTGGATTAATGGCATTCTTCTCGCAGAGGACATGCTGATCATAATAGCTTCTGTTGACGAGGCTGTCAGTTACGATCCGCTGAACTACAGCGGACTCGGAGTTTACTGGAGACAATCCGATCCGCGTTCCGTCGTGTCTGTTTTCGATGTAACGGATCCAGCTTCCCCTGTCTTCGAGTTCTCCTATGGTGTTTCCGGATATCAGCTCGTGACGAGGATGGTGGACGACAAGGTCTACCTCGTGTCCCAATCGTACGTCTGGCTAACTGACAACAATTACGCGCTCCCCAAGATTTGGAACGGGTCCGAGTCGAGCGAGATGTCGTTGGGAGAGATACACTATGATCCTGAGTCAGGTGACGCAGGCTCGTTCGTGAATGTCATAGCTATCGATCTGGCGTCCGCCCAGATGAACGCCCTATCCATCGTGGCGGGTTATGCCTCGACCATCTACATGTCCCAGGATTCTCTCTTCGTCACTTACCAGAAGTGGAGTGGTGGCGTGATCGTACTCGAGACCGGGAACGTCTCAGGGGTTGAGGCCGTCTCAGCGTCTGACGAGGAGAGCTTGATTTCCACAACGATATACAAGATGAGCATCGAAGGCATCTCAATCGCGCCCGCTGCCCGCGGGGACGTTGCCGGGTGGTTGTTGGATCAGTTCTCCATCGATGAAAAGGACTCGTATCTGCGAGTCGCCACGACGACGAGTTGGACCGATCAGACCAACGCAGTCTACGTTCTCGACGAGGATCTGAACGTCGTAGGATCGCTTCAGGACCTGGCCCCTGGAGAGAGGATATACGCATCGAGATTCGTGGGCGACACGCTATATCTGGTGACGTTCCGGCAGGTCGACCCATTGTTCGTTATCGATCTCGGAGATCCCTCGAACCCTCGGGTCCTGGGCCAGTTGCATGTACCGGGCTTCTCGTCGTACCTGCATCCGATCGACGCTGATCACGTCCTTGGGATTGGAATGGAGAACGGAAGCGTGAAGATATCTCTCTTCAACGTCACCGATCCAAGCGAACCGGACGAACTGAGTCGCTATGCGATCGGCAATTACTCTTGGTCCGATGCACTGTGGAATTACAAGTCCATCCTGTTTGACAGCGAGAAGGAACTCCTCGTCTTTCCCGTGACCGCGTACGACAACTGGACGTACTACAAATGGTGGTCGAGTGCCTATGTCTTCGATGTGTCCGTGTCGGACGGAGTCATGTTGAAGGGAATAATCGATCACGGGAACCAGACGTCGATCCTGCGGACCTTGTACATCGGCGACTATCTCTACACAATATCGGATTCCTTGGTGAAGGTGAACCGCCTCACCGATCTTTCCGACTTCGGTCAGCTCGTCTACCGGCCATGGTCGGCCCAGTGGGGGCCGTATACACCTGGGTCTGGTGGCATCGAGGAGCCGATGCCCTCTAGGGCGTAGGGAGCGCTATGAGAGAGCTTAATCTCCGAGAGTCCCTTCTTGGAGCAGGAGCGGGAAGGATGCGCGTCGAACTCGACAAGAAGGCATTGTTCGCCCTCGCATCGGACACACGTCTCGAGATCCTGAGAGCGCTGGAGCCGACTCGCCGGACCGTTTCTCAGCTGGCCGAGTCTGTGAACATCGACAAGGCCGCGATTCACCGTCATCTTAAGAAGCTGGAGGAAGGTGGATTCGTCAAGAGGTTTGAGGACCACGGATTCGTCTATTACGGGCTATCTTGGAAGGCGCGCGACATACTTGCCCCGAACGAGAACACGAAGGTGATAATCGTTCTCTCGTGCTCGTGGGTTCTTATTCTGGGAGCATTGGCTTTTACCGTCTTGGGCTTTAGTGCCAACACATATTCTCGCTCCGCGGAGATGGGTCAGGGAGATGCGACTGGCATATATCATGATCTCTTTGTTGCTGACGGGTCCTTGCCATTGTGGATCATACCTACGATCATTCTTGCCGTCGCTGCAGTTGTTCTGGTCATCTTCGCGCTTCGAAAGGTCAGGCGTCCGAAGCAATCACTTCCGGCACCGGAACGGGATCTTTCTGAGTCATCGTGAGTCGATCACACTCGTTCCGGCTTGTCATGCCTTCGATCGCTTGCGTATCGTGCTTCCAGTCTCTTCCTAACCGGTTCGCTTGTCAACTCTCTGAGAGCGTCCGACGCGATCCATCTTGCGCTCTTCGAGTCGATCTTCTTGATCCGTTCTGCCCTCTCGATCGCAGCCTCGCTTAGATTCAGGTTTCTCTTCCCGATTTGTCGCAGCGCCCAGTTGACGGCTTTCTTGACGTAGTTCCTCTCGTCGGTAGATTCTCGCTCGATTGCAGTCAGGAATCTGGCAAACTTGTCGTCAG
>JAJRAH010000044.1 GCA_028679985.1 Methanomassiliicoccales archaeon | reverse complement strand
CTGCAAATACCGACTCTCTGAGCAGGTCGAGACCTCCCACGCTGTCGCAGAAAGTGTCTGAGAACTCCTCTTCGTCCATGTCTATCGCGATGATGGGGACCGTGCTCTTGTCGCACAGCTCAAGACTCTTCACGAAACAGGGAGGAGGGATCACTACTCTGCCGAAGGTCGCCAGGTTCTCGGCGTAGGCTATTTCGAGCGAACTCGGCTCGTACTTGTCGTAGTCCTCCTTCTTTCTCAGCCCTTCCAGTTCCTCCTTTGATATCGATACCGCGACGGCGTCCGGATTGGCATCGACGAAGGCGTTCGCGACCGTTTCTTCCTCCGAGATCAGGCCTTTCACGACAGGGAGGATCCTGACTATCGAACCGTTCACTTCAACGCTTCTCATCAGATCTACTTCTTGAGATTACAAGATCGAACAGTTTGTCCGATTCATCCATCTTCTTGAGCTCGTCCTTTCCAACGAGTGGCGTTCCGCCTATGCTGCGTTTGCTCCTCACCCGTTCTATGAAAATCACCGAGCTGTGCTCCGTTATCTTCGATATATCCCCGACGGTGCGCGCTTTCTCTGCGAGCCTGCTCTCATCTTTCCCGAGTCCCGTAAGGATTATGGCGCGCTCATCGCTTGTCAGGGCCTCGAAGGGGCACTTGACTGTCGGCACTATCGAATAACCTAGTCGGTCAAGTATCCCGAATATCTCCTGACCGAAGAAATCCAACTTGCCAAGTTCGACAAGTCGGCGTTCAGTCTCGGGTGTATATGCGAAGGGGTCCAGAGGAACGACCAGCAGCTCCTTCAGGAACTTCTCCAATCTCGTTGCCACATCGATCATTGCACCCATTCCGGATTCATACATCTGTATGGTTCTTCTGGACACGCCTGCAACCTCAGCCAATGTGCCAAGGCTGATGCTTCTCTCCTCCCTCAGCTTCCTGAGCATCTCGCTGTCTAGCTTGACGTACAGCCCGCCCGGAGCTGCGAATATGAACGGAGGAACACCTTCCAGAACGTAGTCCGAGAGCGTATCCACCGAGATTATCGGAATGCCGAATCTGGAGTACACGATTCCCTCCTCGATCTCCCCTGAACCGGACCGTTCTCCAATTGCCAGGGGCGAAGCTTCGAGGGTCTCTGAGAGCACCTTGAGTTCCTCGGCGTTCCCCTTCGAGAAGGCGTCTACGTTGCTTAGGACCTTCAGTATCAGCAGCACACGATCTCTTCTTGCCACAACGTCGAAACTCACGCTTCGCATCGTTATGGGTCTCGAGACGTAGAATCCTGCCTTTGCCAGAATGTCCCGTACACTCTCTATCAATCCTTCCCTGTGCACGCCCATTAACGAGCCGAGCTTCTATATAACCCTTGTCAAGATCGTATCTCTGATGGATGGCGCGTCTTGGGAGCATATCTCGTAGAATGTGGTCTAGCTGG
Source organism: Methanomassiliicoccales archaeon (assembly GCA_028679985.1). Taxonomy (GTDB): domain Archaea; phylum Thermoplasmatota; class Thermoplasmata; order Methanomassiliicoccales; family JACIVX01; genus JAJRAG01. Next base: position 2,380 of record JAJRAH010000044.1, on the reverse strand, counting down.
AATCTCTAGATTGGGCGAGAAGGCGGGCCTAGGTAGACTCACTCCTCTCACTCGATCTTGATCTCCCTCTTCCTTTTCTTCGGGGATTTCTGGAGAATGATCTGGAGGACGCCGTTCTTGTAGGTTGCCCTCGCACTGTCTCCTTTCACTTCGCACGGGAGATCGAGGTGCTTACTGAACTTGCGGTTCTCCGTCTCAACATCAATGTCCAGGACCTTGGCTGTCGCATGGAGGCGTATGTCATCCTTCCTGACACCTGGAAGCTCCATCACGACTCTGACCTTATCCTCCTCCTCGATCACATCGGTGAGCGGCTCCCTCGTCGGGGTCGCCTCTTCTTCCGCCCTCGTGTTGCCGAAATGCTGGATGCGAGGCTTTCCGTTCGAGTCGATCTTCATCGAGAAGCCGTATGTCATCGGCTCGCCGTCGAAGGCTGGTGTCCCCGTCATGAGTCGTTCCATGAGCCTGTTCATGTTCTCTCTCATTTCCTCGAACTCCTCATCGAGGCTGCCGAAAAGGTCACTCCATCTCTTGTCCCGCTTGTCGTCGTCACTCCTTTTCACACTCATCACCTGACGTACTCGAAATCCTTCATGATCTTGTCGTATTTGGTTAGATCTGTCCGCGAGGTTGGTCTCACCTTCTCCATCGCGTCGAGGAAGTTCTTCATGCTCACTTTCTCCTCCGAGAGAGGCTCCTGTGGCATGTCGCCGCCCTTCGCAACGATCTCGCGAATCGCAAGCATGACTGCTTCGTTCGCCAGGGCGAAGAGATCAGCACCGCTGAAACCGTCGGTCCTTTTGGCAATCTCGGTGATATCCACGTTGTCCGCCAGCGGCTTCGTCCCCATGTGGATCGCTAGTATGCTCTTCCTGGTCTCGAGATCGGGCATCGAGATGTGGACCAATCGATCGAACCTTCCCGGTCTGAGGAGGGCAGGGTCTATCATGTCCGGTCTGTTGGTGGCCGCTATGACGACAACATTGTGAAGACTCTCGAGTCCGTCCATCTCCGTCAGCAACTGGCTTATGACTCTCTCTGTGACGTGACTGTCAAAGCTTCCGCCTCTCACTGGTGCGATGGAATCGATCTCATCCATGAACACTATGCAAGGGGCGGCCTGTCTAGCCTTTCTGAAAGTCTCTCTGACCGCCTTCTCGCTCTCTCCGACCCACTTGCTCAGGAACTCCGGTCCCTTCACGTTGATGAAGTTCGCCTCGCTTTCCGTGGCAACAGCCTTTGCGAGCATCGTCTTGCCGGTTCCCGGTGCCCCATAGAGGAGTATCCCCTTCGGCGGGATCGCGTTCATGTGGTCGAACAGCTTGCCATACTTCAGCGGCCATTCGACCGCCTCGCGCAGTTCTCTCTTCGCATCTTCTAGACCGCCAATCTGCTCCCATTTCAGGTTCGGGGATTCTATCAGAACTTCCCTCAGGCTCGACGGCTGCATCTCTCTGAGAGCCGCGAAGAAGTCGTCTCTCTTGACGTTTATTCTGTTCAGTATCTCCGCCGGGATGCTCTCCATCTCCAGGTCGAGCTCGGGGACGATCCTGCGCAGCGAGTGCATCGCAGCCTCTTTGCACAGAGCTGCCAAGTCTGCCCCGGCATACCCATGCGTGAGGTCTGCAAGCTTCTCTAGGTTGACGTCCGCATCGAGAGGCATTCCCCTCGTATGAATCTGAAGTACCTCCAGCCTCCCATTCCGATTTGGTATGCTGATCTCTATCTCCCTGTCGAATCTTCCCGGCCTCCTTATCGCCGGGTCGAGTGCGTTCGGCCTATTCGTGGCGCCTATGACAACGACCTTTCCTCTCGATTCCAGTCCGTCCATGAGCGCGAGGAGCTGTGCCACGACCCTTCTCTCTGTCTCTCCCGTCACCTCGTCCCGTTTGGGGGCGATCGAGTCTATCTCGTCGATGAAGATGATGCTGGGAGCGTTCTCCTCCGCCTCCTTGAATATCTCCCTGAGCCTTTCCTCGCTCTCGCCGTAGAACTTGCTCATGATCTCCGGCCCGCCGAGGGAGATGAAGTTGGCGTTCGTCTCACCGGCGACAGCCTTCGCCAGGAGGGTCTTGCCGGTCCCGGGGGGTCCGTGAAGTAGGACGCCCTTAGGCGCCTCAACTCCCAGACGCTCGAATAGCTCGGGATGCCTCAATGGAAGCTCTATCATTTCCCTTACTTTCTTGACCTCGTCACTGAGACCGCCGATGTCCTCGTACGTGACCTTCGGGATGCTGGTCGTCCCTTCCTTCACCGGCTTCTCACCGATCTTGACCTCGGTGTCGCGCTGAACTATGACCGCATCCGACGACGGGGTGTAGGAGACGACAACGAGGTCGATCCTTCTCCCCATGACATTGATCTCGATGACGTCTCCCCT
>JAJRAH010000001.1 GCA_028679985.1 Methanomassiliicoccales archaeon | reverse complement strand
TGAACCGGCTCATCGATCGTCTTCCAGGTTCCAGAGTAGTCTCCGAAGGATTCGGGTCGTCCGATTGCGATTGTCGTTCTCATTTGCACTTGATTCCTTCCGACTCTATCAGGATGCTTCAAGATTTGCCTGGGTCGCAGCTCTGGGTCGAGGGCATACAGATCGAGTAGCATCTAGAGTCCGAGGCACCCTTATGCATCCCTTTTTTGTATTGAGACTCTGTCTAGTAATGATGATCGGTCGGCGATGCCGTGCGTTATGGTTAATACCCCAAGCGGGAATATCTTATGGTCGGCGAAGGTAGAGAGTCGTGGAGGTGATCGGACACGCTCGTACCTAAATTGGAGCGCCTTGAGAGGAAAATCAAGGAACTGAACGCGATCAAAGCCGGCTACCGAAGCGAGGTGGACGACGCACTTCGGAAGCTGAAGGATAGGAAGATAGCCAAGGAAGAATTCGAAAGGATTCGCTACAAGAACGAGGAGAGAATGGAGCGCCTGAGTGAGAAGATTAGAGACTTGAGAGAGCAGATTCACGCGTTTAGGGAGTAGGGGGGCGCTTCGTTCGTTGATTCTGTCTTCGAGTTTCTAGAGTCCAAAGCTCGCCGCGTCCGGCATCTCATCTACCCTGTTGAAGGACGCGGAACGATTCTCACAGCGTTCGGATGGATGCTGGCCGTCACCATCTGCAAAACCTATTTATCGTTATATCAGGATTAGCATATCGCTTTCTACAAGGGGGGCACCGAGAGCGTGAAGGATTCATACGGTCGAGAGATGACCAACCTCAGGATCTCGATTACCCAGCGATGCAATCTGAGATGCCTATATTGTCACAGGGAAGGCGAGGCATCACCTGGAGAGGAGATGACCCCTGAGGAGATATCGAGGCTCGTTGCGATCGGGTCGTCGATGGGAATGAAGAAGTTGAAGATCACCGGCGGCGAACCCCTTGTGCGCGACGACATCTTGGAAGTCATTCGGCTGTCAGCGAAGTATGCTGGAGAGGTCTCGTTGACCACGAACGGAGTGCTCCTTCCCGATCTATCGTCCGGACTGAAAGAGGCGGGGCTAAGACGGGTCAACGTCAGTCTGGACACCCTGGATCCAGACACCTACAGGACGATATCAGGTGTCGATGCCCTTGAGCGGGTGATAGAGGGCATTCGCAGCGCGGTCTCGGCGGGTCTTTCTCCGGTGAAGCTCAACATGGTCGTGATGAAGGATGTGAACTCGTCCGAGATCGACAGGATGATCGAATTCTCCAGAGATGTCGGCGCTGTGCTACAGCTGATTGAGCTCGAAGCCCCGAGGGAACGCATTAACGACGGATACTACGCCAAGTATCATTATGACCTCGATGGCGTGGAGGGTTCTTTCGCATCGAGGGCAGTGAAGATTGTTCCGCGCGATCTTCACAGGCGGATGAAGTACTTCCTCCCTGAGGAAGTGGAAGTCGTACGACCAATGCACAACACGGTGTTCTGTGCAAACTGTCACAGGTTGAGGATCACGTCGGATGGTCGTCTGAAGCCATGTTTGCTCAATGCAGCAGGCATGATCGACGTTCTCGGTCCGATGAGAAGTGGCAAGTCCGACTCTCAGCTCGCAGGACTATTCCATCGTGCCGTGGAGTCGAGAGAGCCGTACTGGAGATGAGGATCTGATCATTGCTGTGTCGGGAACTTCCGGTGTCGGTAAGACGACGCTCATCGAAGCGATCATAAGAGAGCTCTCCGATCACGGTCTGAAAGTGGCATCGGTCAAGCACGTTCACGGCCCCGATGTTCTCATCCCTGAAGGCAAGGACACGTCGAGGCACCTGCTGGCGGGTAGTTCTCCTGTTGTCGGACTGTCGTCGAACGAGATGGTGATCTATCTTTCTGGAGAGCAGGACATAGATTCGGCAATAGAGATCCTGAGGAAGGTGTCTTCTCCGGACGTTGTGATCGTTGAAGGGTTGAAGCAATCCTCGCTTCCGAAAATTGTAGTGGGCGATGCAGACGTCGAAGGAGAGGTTCTGCTCCGGTGCGTGGCTTCGTCCGACTGCGCAAGGCAGGCGGCTGGCTTGATAGAGCGCGAGGTAGGGATAGAGCGAATCCTTCGAGGTCTTCCGGGGATCGATTGCAAGAAATGCGGTCATTCGACCTGCAGGAACCTTGCAGAGTCGATTGCGACCGGAACGGCGAAGGAGTCGGATTGCCGGAACAGGTCAGACGGTCGATCCACGATAATCGTCGATGGCAGGTCAATCCCGCTGGGCAAGTTCGTGTCGGACCTCGTTGCAGGAACTGTCACAGGACTTGTGAGATCGCTTAAGGAGGTTGGCGAGCCTCGCGAGATTGAGATACGAGTGCGATCGATTCCTGAGGAAGGCGATGAAGGTCGCAAGGATTGAATCTGGAAGATACTGTCGATCGGCAGCGTTCTTCTTGTAAGGTGAGTTCCAAATTGATGCGAAAGACTGCACCTGTCCAGAAATCAGATGTGTCCTGCTGGTTTCTTCACCTAACTCTTAAATATCGCCGAGAACGTAGTTATAAGTCGCCCGGGGGCAGAATGCAACTGGAGATGCTAGGTAGCCGCTGAGATCGCGACAGCGATCGATGAGGTTCCTGGATTCCGTCCGTGATGCGAAGACCACGACTCGCTTCCGATGTCGATCGTCTAGAATCTAGACGACGGGGCGGGTTCTCTCGCGAGCCTGGAGGCGTGCTTCGACGCTACCAAGGGCCCGAGTGGGATGGAGCGAAATGCCGCCAGCGTCGAAGGCCATTTTGCGGAATGGCCCAAGCAAAGGCCGCTGCCGTAATCTCCCTTTGCCCTGTAATCCCCGGGCGTTTGTTGTAATCGAGAAGACGTATTGCCTCCGCCTCTTCCGGCGGATTTCATTGCTACGAATCAACTCGTCGAACTAGAAACGGTCACTCGGCGAGACTGAGAACGACCCCAATTTCGAATCCGATTCTCAAGAATCTGGACGCTCACTTCGTAAAGGGGGATATTGTTGTAGGTAAGTCCTCATGCTTTTACATACATGTTCATCACTTCCGGGGGCGCTAGACCTCCGTCAACTGAATGAGCACGACGCCATTTAGTCAATCTATATATAAGCCCCGATTCATATGAATAAGTGCCCGGAGGCGGAATGCAACTGGGAGAGACGGGCAATACAAATCATCGTCTTTGGATGCTGATTCGTCTGCTCGGAATCCGTTCGCGGTCGAAGATCGCAGTCCGTTCACGGCGTTGAGATCCATGGATCTCTGGCGAGTGATACAGGCTTGCTCGCGACACCTATCGCTTCCTTCGGGGAGCGAACCAGGATCCGAGTGGGAACGGACGCATAACCCAAAACCAGGAGCCAGTTTGCGGAATGGCCTTGGCTTCATAGGTTTGTGCGACGCCCAGTAGCACCGTAAGCTCCGGGCTTTTTCATTTGTTGATTCTATGCCGCATACCCGACTTCGAGGCCGTATCGCGGTATCTCGTCATCGATGGGTTCATGACACCTCACACAGGATTTTCCGCAGTTGGAGAGGCTATGTCCTGCAGTGACCTGACGCCTTGGAGAAGAGGTTTAAAATAGGATGGTGGGCTATCCGCTGAGCATCTGATTCAAGGCTTCGACGGGAGGATTTCGAATGGAAGCTCCTGAGGATACTTCTCAAGATGCCCCGATATCGTACATCAAGAAGCTGGAAGCTGCCATAGGCTCAGAGAACGTCAATACGAGCAAGTTCGAAAGGCTGCTCTACAGTCATGATCTCGCGCCGCTTCCGAAGGAAGCCCAATTGGCGTTCAAGAACATACCCGACGTGGTCGTCAGGCCACGTTCGACCGAGGATGTTCAGAGTATTGTGAAGATCGCGGCCGAGGAACGCGTGCCCATCACTCCTCGGGGAAGTTCTTCGTGGGGGCTCGGAGGAAGTATCCCAGTCTTCGGAGGCATTCTCATTGACATGACTGGTGGGATGAACAAGATCGTGAAGATCGACAAGGAAAACCTCTTCGTCACGGTCGAGGCCGGGGCCACTTGGAAACAGGTGTACGAGGCCTGCCTGGCTAAGGGACTCCTGCTCGGATCATATCCCAGCAGCTTTCCGAGTGCGACAGTGGCTGGATGGATCTCCACCGGTGGCATCGGAGTTGGGAACTACAAGTACGGTGCCGCAGGCAACAATGTCAGAAGCATGGAGGTCGTAATGGCAGACGGGACAGTCATCAACACGGGGTTCGATGCCGTTTGCGACAACAGCTCCGGATACAGCCTCAATTGGCTGATGGTCGGGGCCGAAGGCACTATCGGAGTCATTACGAAGGTCACTTTCAAGCTTACGCCTGCCCCTGAGGTCATGAGACCGCTATCCTACGCTTTCGATAACCTTGAGGTCATAGGCCAGCCATTGATGGATGTATGCAGGGCAAGGGTCGATCCGTTGCACATATCGTTCGGGGACGGCCGACACTACGAACTTCTCAGGAAAGCTGGGAAGCATGCGCCAGAGGTCGGAAGCATGCTGAGCTTCCTGCTGGAAGGAGACAAGGTCACCGTGCAGCACGAGGAGGAAGTCATCGACAAGATAATGGAGAAGCATGGCGGGAAGAAGATGCCCGATAGCACGGCGCAGCACGAATGGGACGAAAGGTGCTACGAGTTTCGCTCAAGGGAAATCGGCCTCGGGCACATTCCCGGAGAGATCATCGTTCCCCTGACCCAATTTGACGCGATGGCCAAAGATACCTACGCTCTAATGGATGATATGAAGATGGAGGGCGCCGTCATCGGCATCATGGCCGACAGGAACACCGTGATGTTCATGCCGTATTACCTTTTCGACTCGGAGAGTCTGTTGAAAAGCATCGCCTCGCTTGCCTTCAACAAGAAGTTCGGGGACGTCGCTCTGAGGCACGGCGGAAGACCCCTTGGCTTCGGGATATTCTTCGCGTCGAATCTGAAAACGCTCAGAGGAGAGGCGGCGAGACACATGAAGGCCATAAGGTGCGCACTCGACCCGAACGAAATAATGAATCCCGGAAAGCTTACTGAGACAATCACGCGCCAGGGGATTCTCATTCCCCCCGCCCTTTTCAATCTAGGGATGGATGCCCTTTCAATCGGCAAGAAGATGCTCCCGAAGGATCAGGAAGTCGATCGGAAAGCGAGGGAATACGAGTTTGAAAGGAGAGATAAGGAGAAGACCGAACACAGGCATTGATGTTCGCTCTTCTATTCAGGATTTCTCAAAGAAACTAAGGGTCGGCCTCGTCGCAGTCGAGGATGCTACTTTGCGTACTTCGACGGATCCTGCTCGAATTTCTTCTTGCATCCAGGAGCGCAGAAGTAGTACGTCTTACCTTTGTGCTGGGACGTCCATTTCGCGTCCTTCTCATCCACTTCCATGCCGCAGATAGGGTCTTTCGCCATCAGTTCTCACCTCCCTTCTTCTTGACCTCAGGTGTGTACCGTTTCAAGAGCAGCGCGTTCGAGACAACGGAGACCGAGCTCATCGCCATCGCCGCCGCGGCTATCACGGGCTCAAGCAGGATGCCGAAGAACGGGAACAGTACACCGGCGGCTATCGGGATGCCAGCGGTGTTGTAGGCGAAAGCCCAGAACAGGTTCTGACGAATCTTCGACATCGTCTTCTTGCTCAGCTGAATCGCTGCCACGACGTCATTGAGATCGTTCCTGATGAGCACGATGTCTCCCGCCTCCAACGCAACGTCCGTCCCGCTTCCGATCGCGATTCCAACATCTGCTTGGGCGAGCGCTGGAGCGTCGTTTATCCCGTCTCCGACCATGGCGACGATCCTTCCCTCCTGATGCAGCCTCTGTACTTCCTTCGCTTTGTCCTCCGGAAGCACCTCTGCAAGTACTCGATCGATACCGAGATTCCCGGCAATGACCTTGGCCGTGCGCCAGTTGTCACCCGTAAGCATGACGACCTCAATTCCCATTCTCTTGAGTTCCCCTATCGCCTCTGCCGACGTCTCCTTCAGAACATCAGCCACTGCGACGATGCCGATCAGTCTCCTGTCAGAGACGACGATCATTGCGGTCTTCCCCTGGTCCTCGATAGAACGAATCTTGACGTCTGCCTCTTCTATGTTCACGTTGCTCTCCGACATGAGCTTCCTGTTACCGAGTAGTATCTCCCTGCCTTCGTGCATTGCCCTCACTCCCTTCCCCGGCACGGTTTCAAAGTCCTCAGCATCAGGGATGTGAACCTCCATATCCCTAGCCTTGCGGATTATCGCTTCTCCGAGCGGATGCTCCGAGCCTTTCTCGGCGATAGCAGCCGTCTTGAGTATCTCTGTCTCAGTCGGCCCAAAGGAGACGATGTCTGTGACCTCCGGTTTGCCCTTCGTGAGGGTCCCCGTCTTGTCGAAAACTATGACCTGAGTCTTGCCAGCGATCTCGAGCGCACCCCCGCTCTTGATGAGAATACCGTTCTCGGCTCCCTTTCCAGTCCCCACCATGATGGCCGTGGGTGTGGCTAGTCCCAGGGCACAAGGGCAGGCGATGACGAGCACAGCTATGAATATCGACAGGGAGAAGACGAACCTTGGAGTGGCGATGGAGAAGGTATCATAGCCTGCGAAGTACCATATCAAGAAGCTGGCGATCGCGATCACTATGACCGACGGCACGAAGTATGCCGAGACGCGATCGGCCAGTCTCTGAATGGGGGCTCTCGAGCCCTGAGCCTCCTCTACCAAGCGGACGATTTGGGCAAGGGCGGTATCCTTTCCCACCCTCGTGGCCCTCACCTTCAAGAGTCTGTTCTTGTTCGTCGTCCCTCCGATGACAGTCGATCCTTCCGACTTCTCGACCGGGAGGCTCTCACCTGTGATCATCGACTCGTCCACGGAAGAATGACCATCCACGATCGTGCCATCGGTGGAAATGCTCTCTCCGGGTCTGACCATGAAGACATCCCCTACGTCGAGGTCTTCTGTCGGAATCTCGACCTCCTCCCCGTCCCTAAGAACCCTTGCAGTCTTGGCCTGGAGGTTCATGAGCTTGCGTATCGCTTCAGACGTCCTGCCTTTCGCGGCAGCCTCAAGGAACTTACCAAGGAGTATGAGCGTAATGATCAAGGCGGATGTTTCAAAATAGACATGTCCGAAATGGACCGCAGAGGGGAAGAAGACCACGGCTGTGCTGTAGAAATATGCTGCCGAGGTCCCCATCGCTATGAGCGTGTCCATGTTTGCAGTCCGGTTGCGCAATGCCTTGTAGGCACCGATGTAGAACTGGTATCCCGCAACGAACTGCACCGGAGTGGCCAGAACGAAGAGCAAGAGGTGCTTCCAGCCGGAAATCGCCGGTTCTCCTCCTAGACTGGTGAAATCGAACAGCATGCTCAGGACGAAGGTCGGGATACTCAATGCCAGGCTGAAGAAAAGGAGGGTCTTCTGCCTCTTCATCTCCCTCTGTCTTGCAATCTTCTCCGCATCGATTGTTTCCGCTTCGATGACCTCATACCCAACGTCTACAATCGCCCTCTTGATATCGGAGACCCTCACCCTCTGAGGGTCATACTGGACTCTTGCTTTCTCAATGGCTAGATTAACGAAAGCGGCAAATACGCCGTCGAGCGAAAGAAGCGCCTTCTCTATCGTCTGCGCGCACGTAGCACATGTCATCCCACGTATCGAAATCGTTATCTCGTTCAGGATGACGCCATAGCCAGCCTTCTCAATGGCTTCCTTCATGTCTTCTATTTTGACCTTCTCAGGATCGAATACCACAGTCGCTTTTTCAGCTGCAAGGTTGACTGACGCGGATTCGATTCCTTGGACCTCGGACAAAGCCGCTTCTATCGTTTGCGCGCACGTGGCGCAAGTCATCCCTGTCACGCCGAAAGCGGCTCTTTTCCTGGGGGCCTCTTCCTGGGATCGTTCGGCTGGTTCCTTCTTCCCCTGTTCCATTGCTCCTCAGAGCTGCAATGAAAACTCGTTGTTCATCTACTTTCCTGTAGATGATTGTAAGACAATCAGTCGGATTCTGCCTCGAGATGCGTGTCGCTGCCTCGATGGTTGATGCGGCGTAACGACACACATCGACACTCACTCTAACGGGTGGAAAAGTCTTTAATCAGGAACGGTTAATGTTGAAAACATGGATCTAGATGAGACGGACGTCAACATCTTGAAGGTTCTCCAGGTAAACGGTCGTCTCTCGTTTCGGCAGATCTCCGAGAAGGTGAAGGTCAGCGTACCGACTGTGAGCAGCAAGATATCTAGCATGGAGGATATGGGAATAATCCGCGGATATCAGACGGATCTCGACGCTGAGAGGCTGGGAGAATTGAGTGTCGTTTTGACAATCAAGGCGAAGCCCTCGGAACTGAAAGCCGTGGCGGACCGATTCCAGACTGATGATCACGTTCGAAAGCTCTTCACGCTGAGCAACGGAAGACTCTTGATGATATGCACCTTCGGAGGGCCTTATGCCATCAATGATTTCGTCAGCCGCCTTGGCGAAGTGCCAGAGATCGCCGAGTACGACATCTCCAACATAATAAGCGTCGCCAAGGAGCAGCAGAGGGCACTCGTGGAGACGAACGTCTCGCTCGTGCTTCAATGCGCCTACTGCAAGAAGGAGATACGGGACGATCCGCTGAGACTCAGGGGCGATGAAAAGGACTACTATCTGTGCTGCTCGACCTGCTTGAAATCGTTCCAGGAGAAGTACGAGAGACTGAAGGCCAAGACCTAGTGACACTATCTACTTGAGCGTCGCCATAAGGTCTATCTCTACTCGCGCTCCGAGGGCCAATCTCGAAACCTCGACCGTGGCTCTAGCAGGGGCTTTACTCGGGAAGTATTCCCTGTAGACGTCGTTCATCTCTTTGAAGTCATCCAGGTTCGTGAGATAGACTGTGGCTCTCACAGCGTGGTCCAAGGAGGAGCCAGCTTCCTTCAATACCGCTTTCAGGTTCTCGAGGCACTGCCTCGTCTCCTCTGCAACGCTCGCTTTCATCAGTTCCTTCGTCTTCGGATCCATACCGACCTGTCCTGAACAGAACACGAAATCGCCGGAGACAATCGCCTGAGAGTACGGACCTATGGGTGCTGGGGCATCGTTTGTCAGAATGATCTTCTTCATGTCTGCAACAATCTACAACGGAGATATTTAAGCTGAGCGTGAGTGTCTCATGCGATTGAAGGACGATCTTTCCCTTGCCCTACGAGTTGTTCCGAAGCCAGTCCGGTAGGTTCGCGATGCTCTGCACGATGTTCCTGCAATCACTCGCCTTCCATTTCTCGGCGTCGGACCAGCCAGAGAGCACACCTATGAAGGTCGACCCGGCGGCAACAGCGCAGTGCATGTCGATCGGATGATCTCCGACCATCAGGCATTCACCTGTGGACAGGCCGAGCGACTCAGCGACTCTCTTCATCGCTCTGCCGTCAGGTTTCGCTTCGGAGGCTGGAAAGTCGTCCCGGCAGATGACGATGTCGAAGCATCGATTCTGCAGACCGGCCGCTGCAAGTGCAATCATCGCATAAGTCCTCGATCCCCTTGTCAGTAGACCCGTGCGATAATTCGAACCTCGGAGAGTTCGAAGGATCTCTCTTGCCCCACCGATCTGGGTCGTCTTCTCGACGCCCTTGAGTTCGACCTCGATCAGCAATGAATTCAACTCGAGTTCCATCTTCTCCAAGGTGATCTCCGATCCTTTCTCCCTCATGAAGCTTCGAAACCTCGTCAGATTACTGGTGACGGTATCATTGCTGTTCACGATTTCTGATGGTATCCCGTTCGCTAGAAGGTAGGAGACGACGCGCTCCCTCATCAATCGGAAGTCGATTGTGCTATTGATCAGGGTCCCGTCAAGATCGAAGATCACTGCTCTGATTCTGTCTGAGCTCATCGATCGCTCCAATCTAGAATGCTATCTAGAGCATAAATACTGCACAGCATGGGCTTACAGAAACCAATCAGGATCATCTGTGATCGTCGTATTGCCATCACTTTCTAATCGGTACTAGAGCCAACCCGGCGTCAGAAATCCTCAAGGACCGTCAGCGTCTCCGTGTGTATTACGCCCGGTATCGCTCCGATCTTGTAGAGGACGAGTCTGCCGATGCTATCCACATCGTCGTTCTCCATTTTCGCGATCAAGTCGTAGTCTCCGAAGAGAGGAAACACCTCCACGACCTCTTTGATCCTCTTGAGTTCGAGGTATATCTGGTGATCCTTCTGTGGAGCTGAAGTTATCAGAACGTAGACTATCGTCATGGCTCGCCCCCCGATAGCATACGCTACCGCCTTGACAATATTTAGCACTATCGTAGCCATTGAAGTAGAAACAAGACTATTTTGCATGAGTCAGATCCAGAAATCCCTTGTCGTCATCGAACACCACTCAGCTGTTCTTCTCTCCGAGGGAGATCGCGCGCACGACCTTCCGAGCAAGAATGACGACATTCTCTCCGCATCTGCCCAAAACCTCGATAACATGCCCGCCGAGGAATTCTGACGTCTCCTTCACCAAGCCTGTCATGTGACTCCACGGTGAGCACTCTAGAAGCTGGAAATCCATCGAGTATTCCTTGGCAGAGTGAGGGAATCTCGAGTATGGAGGATCGGCGGAGTCAGCATTTTTCTTGCCCGTCTGGCTCGAATCCTATTCACTATTATATTTAAAGATAACTGTAGCATGCTCAACTACTCTTTTTATATCCTGTTAGCGAAGCACTCCATCACCAGATTTCGAAGGTGTTAAAATGAGAACCAGAATGATGGCCGCAGTCGCGACGCTCGCACTTTTTGCAGTTGCTGGGACGTTTGCCTTGTCGTCCGCAGTCCCGATGTACATTCCCATGAGCGATCCGCACTATATTCCGATGAGTGACCCGCACTCGATCGTTCCAGTGTTCGATCTCTCAGATTTGTATATCCCAATGAGCGACCCCCACTGTATCTCCTCGCTGCTTGACTTGTCGGGTCTGTATATTCCAATGAGCGACCCCCATTGATGGCAGGCCAGCAACAGGACAACTCTCTTTCCTCTTTTTCCTTCTTGCCTTTCCTTCATGACGCCTGAGTCGGTGCATCAGCGACCGCTGATTTCTTTAAGTCCATCAACCTGCTGAGGGCGACCTCGATTTCTCTTCTCAGGTTCTCATTGTCGCATCGTACGGCCAACTCCAATGCCTCATTCAACATTCCTCTTGCCTCCAGATGCTCGCCGTTCTCGACGTAGACCTGGCTTATCTCAAATATCCAGTTGCACAGCTTCATTGGCGCGTCGATCCCTCGCAGGATTTCAAGGCTCTGCTTGAACTGCTCTTTCGCCCACTCCCACTCTTTCTTGAGATTGTGGAGGTACCCTTTGTACAAGTGCATCGTGGCGACCATGATGCGATCGTTCAATTTCCCGAATATCGGAACGGCACGGTCCAACAGATCCTCGGTCTTCTCCTGATTCCCCAGGGCCAGATAGGTCGCCGCTGCGTTCGAAATCGCGTAGCCAATTGTCGTGAGGTCCCCCGCCGAATTGGCCAGTTCTATCGCTTTCTCGTGCATCTCGAGAGATTCCTCAGTCCTGCCCACGACCCAGAGATCGATTCCGAGGCTTGTGTAGACCTTGGCGATCTCCTTTATGTCGCCAGTTTTCTCCAACACCCTGAG
>JAJRAH010000043.1 GCA_028679985.1 Methanomassiliicoccales archaeon | reverse complement strand
GTAGGGACGTTCATGACCGCAATGCCCTTCTCCGTCGCAGCGTCCACGTCGATCGTGTCGAAGCCGATGCCGTACCGCGCGATCGCCCTACATTTCTCCAAAGACTCGATGACTCTTCTCGGCATCGGTGCGTACGTGTTCATGACGCCGTCGGCATCCCTCGTGACCTCGAGCACCTCATCCTCAGTCTTGCAGTCGTGCATCTCGAGCGTGGCTCCGATGTCACCAAGAATCTTCCGCTCCTCGTCCGGCTCGCCGTAGATGTAATCGGTAATGACGACCTTGAAACTCATGCGACCACGAGGCAGTTATTGATTTCTCGTCGTATTTCTTTGTTGACGCTCAGTCAGCCGGAGCGGGCTTCGGCGTTGTCGTCTTCCTCGTCGTCGCCACCGTGTGGTCGGTCGGAAGCTCGTCCTCCCTCTCTTCGATGATGTCGGCGATCACGGGCGTGTAGGGGTCGACGAAAGCTCCGGCGAAACCTGCCTCTTGGAGCTTGTTCAAGTCCGACTCGATCACGCCCCCGCCAACGACGACATCGAGATCGCAGCCGGCCAATCTAGACACGAAATCCTTCGAGACCCCAGACCGCTTTCCGAGCCCTTCGACGTCTATGACCCCGATCTCCTCGAAGCCGATGTTCTTGAGTTCCTTTATGACGTCCCTGAGCTTCTCCGGGCCGCACTCCGGGACCGACCAGATCACATCGTCCTCCATGAAGATGCAGGGGAGGCACTTGTCCGACAGATCGAAAATGTCTCTGTACAGCCTCATGCTCGGGACTGTAAGGGAACTCGCGACCGCCCTAGCGATTTCCATCGCGAAAGAATCGAAGAGATCCTGCATCGACCGCATTCCCATGTCGAGCCAGACATTGTACTTCCTTCGAACTAGCTCGCGCAGCACCTTGAAATTCGGCTTCCCGCTCTGAATCCCGGACAGGTCTATGAGGAGAACGTCCGTTGCATTGTATCGTCCTCCCTCAACCGCCTTCAGATACTTTGCAAAAGGTGCAGCGTATTTCGTCCGCGAGAGCGTATTGCCGTTCCACTCGACGCTGACGACCTCCACCCTCTGTCCGATCGGCATGTCGAAGCCAGCGACTGAGAACAGGGACGTGGTGTCGACGGGAACGATCGGGATGTGGACGAACTTCTTCTTCTGACTTTCCTTCTCCCTCGCTCCGAGCACATCTCTCTGGAAAAAACGGAGCTCTTCCGACGAGGCGAAGTCGAGCGGCACCGCCGTTCGCCCGCAGCTCGCGCAGACGAAGGAACCGTCCCTGTTGTCCACGCCTGCGAGCGGTCCTCCGAAGAGCATCTTCGGCGCGATATTCGTGCTCCCGCAATAGGGGCAGGCTCTTATCCTCTCCGGGTCGTCGAACATGTCTACGTTTCATGGCGAAGCAGTGCTTCCAGATAATACTTTCCAACCGCCACTTCCCGCGGTCTCCCTTCGGAACTCAACAGGGACGATCAGCTTTCGACGAGAAACCTCGATGCTTCCTCGATCATTGCCTTCGCCGCCGGGGTCTTGAGCAATCCTTTCCTAGCGGGAGGTACCGGGATGATGAAGGAGCGGAAATCGTCGTAGCCGAGCAGCTTGACGAGTGTGTCGAAGTATCGGACGGTCAGCCCATGATACACCACACCGCCCTCGGACATGCCGCAGGTGAACACGATCAACGCCTTCTTCCCTTTGTCCAGTCTCGTATCGAATGGGTCTGAACCCTTTCCAGGTGCGAGGAGCGCGAAGGTCCGGTCGACGAAGCTCTTGGTCAAACCCGTTTCGGCGTCCATAAAGATCGGGGAGCCTATCATCATTAGGTCCGCCTCCTGCATTTTCCCGTAGATTCCCTGCATGTCGTCGTCGGTGATGCACTTGGTCCCTTTCTGGCAGCCCATGCATTCCATGCAATCCGAGAAGTCCAGGTCGACCAGGTCGACATGCTCGACCTTCGCTCCGTTCTTCTTCGCGATCCTCTCCAGCTGCTTGAGAATCGTCGCAGTGTTTCCATCCTTGCGCGGGCTTCCGTTGATCGTCAGAACCTTCAGTCTCTCACCGCCTGCTCGTACCGACATACCGTTCCTTAATGATGTCGAATGAAAGGACCATTCAACAGGAATCTGGTTGTCACACAATTATTATATGGGACCTTGGCGATATTATCCACGGGGAAGATGAAGGTCCTTGTCGTGGACGATGATGAGCGAATACGAGAATTGCTCAGGGACATGTTGAGCGGACATGAAGTCGTGGAGGCGGAGAGCGGAGCGAAGGCGATCGAATCGTTCCGCCGAGAGAGGCCCGACCTGGTCCTGATGGACATCGTGATGAGAGGCATGGACGGAATCGAGGCGACAAGGAGGATACTTTCGGAGAATCCCAACGCTGCGGTCCTAGCCGTGACCGGCTTCTCGGCGAGCCAGGGCGAGGCGATCATCGAGGCCGGTGCGAGGGAAGTGATCGCCAAGCCGTTGAAGAGATCCGACCTTCTGAGCACGATCAGGAAATACTCCGGAGGCAGGATGTCACAGGGTCCGAGTCGGCATCCCGCCTAGGTCTCATCCCATCTTGATGTTCCAGTCGTACGGGACGTCCTTGGAATCGTAGGGGATCCGGAACTCGTCGGGCTCGTCATACTTGTAAACCTCAGTCGGTATGTTGAGTATCCAGGCCTCATCGTTTCCGATCCCCTTGAAGCCGTGATACACGAGCGGCGGAATCTTCAACAGGATGAAGTTGCGCTCCCCCATGAAGAACTCGTTGACCATGCCCTTCGTCTTGGACCGCTCCCTCGCGTCGTACAGCACGACCTTCGCCATTCCCCTCAGGCAGACGAAATGGTCCGTCTGCTTCTTGTGGTAGTGCCACCCCTTGACGACACCAGGGCTGCAGGTCGTGATGTACAGCTGCCCGAACTTCTCGAACTCCTCCCAGTCGCTTCGGAACAGCTCCATCAGCCAGCCCCGCTCGTCCGGGATCGCCTTGAGGTTCCTGACCTTCACTCCATCGATCAGTTGTCTGCTCATCCCCTCACTCAGAGCCAAATGGTCCTACGGGCTTTTGAACCTTGAGATTATCAGGGATCTCGGATCCAATCGAATATCTTTTAGAAGCGCATGGACATTCACTACTTCGTGAGACGGATCGCCGTCGTAGGGGCGGGCGGGCTCCTAGGCCAATACGTTGCAGCGAAGGCACTTGGGAAGGGGTATCAGGTTCTCGGGACGTTCCACGATACGTCGATTCCGCCGTCCGGGATCGAGGCGGCCAGACTCGACATCACCGACGCGGACGAGGCGCGTCAGGTTCTCAGAGGATTCGGTCCGGAGGCGGTCATACTGGCCTCGGCCCTGACGAACGTCGACTTCTGCGAGCGGAATCCCTCGAAGGCCTGGGCGGTGAACGCGGAGGGGACGTTAAACATCGCGCAGGCTTGCGACCTCGTCGGTGCGAGGCTGCTCTACCTCTCGACAGATTACGTCTTCAACGGGGAGAAGGGCTCCCCCTACCTCGAGTTCGAGTCTCCCGATCCGCTGAGCATCTACGCCCGGACGAAGCTCGAGGGAGAGAGGCTGACGATGGACGCGTCGACCAAGAACGTCGTCTGCAGGGTGTCGGTCCTGTACGGGTGGAACAGGTTGTCGCAGAAGCAGAACTTCGTCACCTGGGTGATAGACTCGCTGAGGAAGGGGAAGGAGGTCCAGCTCTTTCGGGACCAGACAGTCTCACCCACCTACGTTCCTCACTGCGCCGACGTACTGCTCGGTCTCCTCGAATCGAATGCAAGGGGGATATTCCACACTTCCGGACCGGACTGCGCGAGCAGGTACGACATCGGGATGAAGATCGCTGAGGTGTTCCAACTGGACGCATCCTTGATCAAGAGCGCGATGACCGACGAATCGAAGCTTGTTGCCAGGAGGCCAGCATGCTCGTGTCTCGATGTCGGAAAGGCGGAGGGAGAGTTAAATATGAAGATGCTATCTGTTGAGGAAGGGCTCCGGGATATGCGCTCGACGGAGGGGAAGAAATGAAAGGTCTGATCCTTGCTGGAGGTAGCGGGACAAGGCTGCGGCCTCTGACCCACACCGGACCGAAACAACTCATTCCGATCGCCAACAAGCCGAACATACTCTACTGTCTCGAGGACCTGAGGGACGCGGGCATCGTGGACATAGGCGTCATCCTCGGCAACAACATGCCCGAGAAGGTGAGGGACCTCCTCGGGGACGGAAGCCAGTACGGGGTCAGAATAGCGTACATCGTGCAGGGGGAGCCGAGGGGCATCGCCCAGGCCGTCGGCTGCTCCGAGGAGTTCATGGGGGACGATCCCTTCGTCGTCTATCTCGGGGACAACATCCTCAAGGGCGGGATCAAGTACATGGTCGAGGAATTCGCCGCGAAGAACTACGAGGCCATGGTCGCGTTGTGTCCGGTCGACAATCCGCAGAAGTTCGGCATTGCGGAGCTGGATGAGAAGGGCGAGATCGTGAGCATCGTCGAGAAGCCGAAGGAGCCGAAGAGCAACCTCGCGATGATCGGCATATACTTCCTGAGGAAGAGCATCTTCCCTGTCATCAAGGATCTGAAGCCATCCTGGCGGAACGAGCTCGAGATCACCGACGCCATCGACAACCTGCGGAAGCAGAAGGGGAACGTGATAGCCAGGCAGGTTAGGGGATGGTGGAAGGACACCGGTAAGCCCGAGGACATACTTCTAGCGAACCACCTCGTGCTCGAGACGATCGAGAAGAGGAACGACGGCACGCTCGAGGATGGCGTGAAGGTGATCGGGCGTGTCAGCATCGGAGAGGGGACACTGATCAAGAAGGGGTCGATGATTCGCGGGCCGGTGGTTATCGGGAAGAACTGCGTGATAGGGCCAGATACGTACGTCGGTCCGTACACGGCGGTGGGGGACGGCACCACGATCGTCAACGGGGAGATAGAATCGACGATAATCATAGGGGACGCGTACATCGATTGTGGCAAGAAGATCG
>JAJRAH010000042.1 GCA_028679985.1 Methanomassiliicoccales archaeon | reverse complement strand
TGCGCTTCGAAGGAAGTAAGGGACGTCGTGGGAAAGCGTGCCAAGATACAAATCGGGATATCGATTCCAGTGTTCGCGGTCAGCGATATCGGGAAGGAGTTAGTCCTCAATCGAGCGCGCCACTTCGACGACGGTCTCGTAATCCACAGGGCCAATCTGCCGATGAGTCCTCCCGAGAAACAGCCCGAACCGCTCTTGTGATGGACGATCCCGCCATCATCGCGGAACGATCCACTCGAATCGGACTGAGGATCCCGTGCGAATATCGGCAACGCGTAAGTATAATGTCAGTCTTTAGCCTTCCCTTCAGATACAATGAAAGTGGAATTGATATACGGCTCTCGGGAGATCGACGTCGATATCCCTGACAAGAACGTGCTATGGGAACTCTGGCCAAACGATCTGCCGCCTGTCGCGGACGAGGAGAGGGAGATCCGGCACGCGATCTTGAACCCTCTTGGATGCGAGCGTTTGGGAGCTCTTGTGAAGCCAGGAATGAAGGTGGTCATCCTCGCCGACGATCTCACTCGTCCTACTCCGAAGAAGCGCATCCTCCCGATTCTGCTTGACGAATTGAACAGGGCAGGTGTGCCGGACATCGACATAACTGTATTGATCGCCCTCGGAACCCACAGGTACATGACCGAAGACGAGATCCTGAAGGCGTTCGGAAACGAGATAATCTCGAGGGTCAGGATTCTGAACCATGAATGGATGGGCCCCGGGAATCTCGTGACTCTCGGGAGAACTGAGAACGGAACTCCGATTACCGTCAACAAGGTCGCATACGACGCCGATTTCCTTATCGGCCTTGGCAGCATAGTCCCTCATTGCTGGGCGGGTTTCTCCGGCGGAGCCAAGATAATCCAGCCCGGGATTTCAGGGCCGGACACGACAGCCGCGACGCACCATCTGATTTTCGATGACGACAGCGAAGTGCTGAGTTTCGCAGGAATGGCTCACAACAAGGTGATGAACGAGATGCGGGCGGTCGCTCGGCAGGCCGGCCTGGATTTCATAGTGAACGTTGTTGTCAATTCGAAGAAGGAGGTAGTGAAGGTCGTCGCGGGCGACCTCGAGATGGCCCACAATGCCGGGATCGAGGCATCCAGACAGAACTTCGTCAGGGAGATATCCCAGAGGGCGGACATTGTGATAGAGGAGGCGTATCCTGCCGACTTCGACATGTGGCAGGCCACGAAGCCGCTGTCTTACTCAAGGAGAGCCGTCAAGGATGGGGGGACGGTCATATTCCTGACAGCCGCCCCCGACGGAATATGCGCCAACCATCCTTTCCTCGCGGAACAGGGGCGCTGTTCCTACTCCGAGCTCAAGGACATGATGCTCTGCGACCAGGTCGGGGATAGGGTGGCAGGGTCTCTGCTGATGCTGATAAAGAAGGGGGTGGAAGGAGTCAATGTGATCGCCGTCTCCGACGGTTTGACGCGCGAGATGAAGTGGCAAATGGCCATGGAACATGCTGGCAGCATGGAGGAGGCCTTGAGAATCGCGTTTGCCAGGCATGGAAAGGACGCGACGGTAGGGATCATCCATCACGGAGGAGACGTGCTCCCTGTGCTCAGCTAGATGTAAGAGTGCGGAAATGTTGTTTATGAAGCACTTCCATTTCGAACAGGTCGAGGAGAGGAATTCCGCATGAAGGCAAAGGCTCTTAGGATGAGCGACCGGGACAATGTGGCTACGGCGATCAGCGATCTTTCGATCGGTGAGAAGGTCCTCGTAGAGGACGGGAAGAAGATGGAGATCACCCTTCTGGCAGCCGTTCAGTTTGGCCACAAGTTCGCCGTTAGGCCAATCAAAAAGGGGGACGACATCATAAAATATGGTGAGGTGATCGGCAGAGCGACTGCCGATATAGCGAAGGGGGAGCACGTCCACGTCCACAACATAGAGAGCCTGAGAGGCCGCGGGGACATCTCCGTCGCAGAAGCAAAGCAGTAGGAACTACCTGAATGCGGATTGGTTCGCGTTCCGAGCGTGTCGTCTGGAAGAGAGATCAAGGCGAACGCACCGGAAGTACGCTTCTTCGACACTTGGCGTATCCGTCCAACGCTCTAGAGCGTCGTTGGATGCTTATCCGGTACCTGTCTTGCGAGCAAATCGTTATCTGAGACCCATTTCATAACCTCAATCCATTTATGGCGGCTGAAGAGAAGGTGGGCTCGGGAACCGTAGAGGTATCGCTCAGGCGCGACCTTGGCCTCTTAGAGGTCCTCATGATAGGCCTTGGACCCAATATTGGCTCATCGATATTCGTATTGATTGGCTTTGCCGTGGGTATTGCTGGCCCCGCTGTAATCGTTGCCTTTGTGCTGAACTTCTTCGTCACTCTCCTGACCGCTGTCTCCTACGCCGAATTGAGCAGCGCCTTCCCGGAGACTGGAGGAGGCTACCGATGGATCAAGGAGGGACTTTTCCCTCCATTCGGTTTCCTTGGGGGATGGATGTCCTGGGTGGGGCATTGCATAGCATGCGCTGTGTATGCACTTGGTTTCGGTTGGGGAGTCAGTGCGCTCCTCTCTCAATACAGTATATTGTTCTTCGGGCTCTCACCGGACGATATCGCGAAACTGTTTGCTGCGTTGATTGCGGGATTCTTCATTTATCTGAACTACAGAGGTGTCAAGGGCGCAGGAAGATCTGAGATAGTGGTCTCGTCCTTCTTGATAGGCATAATCGGCATTTACATTCTCTTCTGCGCACTCGCCATTTTCAACGGGGGAATGGCCCCCAATGCCTTCGAACCGTTCTTTCAACCGATGGCGATTATGAGTATTGCCACATCGATGGGATTCACTTTCATGATTTTTGAGGGATACGAGGTTGTCGCTCAAACCGGTGAAGAGGCGAAGAATCCCGAGAAGACGATACCGAAGGCGATGTTCCTCTGCATTATCATCAGCGCTGTCATCTTCGTACTTGTCGCCATAGTGACTATCGCTGTTCTGGGATGGAAGCCGATATCAGACATGGTGGATGTTGGTCGTGGGCAAGACGCACTCGTCGTAGCCTCGCAGGAGGTAGTGCCTGTACTTGGTGGGGCATTGATATCAATCGGCATAATAGTGGGATCGATCGCTGCCGTCAATTCAATCGTATATTCTTCTTCAAGGGTCTCGTTCGCAATGGGCCGGGACGGAAACCTTCCGACGGTTTTCGGGAAGCTCCATCCAAAGAAGCAAACTCCAACTGCTGCTCTTCTCATCAGCGGGGGAATAATTGTCTCCGCATGCGTGTTTCTGCCTCTAAATCAAGTTGCCGCGGCTGCGGATATTCTGATACTGCTCCTTTTCACGTTCGTGAACGTTGCTGCCTTGTCTCTTAGAAGAAAGAGACCCGACGCGAAGAGGCACTTCATTACGCCTTTCTTCCCGTATGTTCCCTTGGCTGGCATTGCATCAAAACTCT
>JAJRAH010000041.1 GCA_028679985.1 Methanomassiliicoccales archaeon | reverse complement strand
GAGATGGCTATCCCGATTCTCAAGACGCCTTTCCGGACGACCCTAATGAATGGAGGGACTCGGACAACGACGGCATAGGCGATAACTCCGATTCGTCACCGTATGACCTTGATAACGACGGGTTCGGTGATGACACCGACTTGAGGAAGGATTACGATGCAGGAATCAAGATCGGTCTGAACAAGGTAAGGGTCACTGACGAGGTCGACCTTTGGGAGGACACCGCTGAGGTTTATTTCTACGTATGGGTGAACGGCGCTCTTCAACCTAGGATCGATAACATAGGGGAGTTGTGGACCCTCACAGTCGGCAATGAGTACGCAATCAACAAGGATTTCAGATTCAACGTGGACGATAACACGAAACTGACCACAATCAAGATTGCCTTGATGGAGGATGACATGCTGTCCGAGGACGACTACATAGACATCAGCGGCACATCCCTGTCAGATCGCACGCTCGACGTCACCTTCGACATCTCGACGGGGAACTGGACCGGCGACGACATCACTGGTATATCTGACGGTTCGAAGGATGGAAGCCAGCTTTCTGATGATGACGACGGGATTATTTGGTACAGCTTAGAAGTCGTTCCAATTATACCGACTAAGACTTATCAGTGGACATACGGTTATGTCAACCTTCAAATCGAAGTCGACATCTCGGGGCTGACGTATCACGAGTACAAGTCCAGAGACGTGACCCGCTGGCCTGATTCGACTGCAGAGATGTTGGTGTTCTTCACAATATCGGACCAGGTGGTTGTAGCGGTCGCGTCAGAGCTCAGGAGTATTGCAACGACGAAGGGCTACAGTGACATTCAGACGGCGAACATGGTCCTCAGTTTCGTCCAGGGAATCAGATATTCACAGGACAACGCCAGCGAAGGTTCTGACGAATATTGGAGGTTCCCGGTCGAGACCCTTTACGACGAGACAGGCGATTGCGAGGATCTCTCGATTCTCTACGCCTCGATAATAGAGGCCATGGGGTATGACGCAATATTCCTCATACTGCCAGGTCATGCCGCTGTCGGACTGTCGTGCGAAGGAGCATACGGGGCGTACTACGACTGGGATGGGACGGAGTACTACTACTGCGAGACGACAGGTGACTACTGGGAAGTCGGAGACATTCCCGTGGAATATGAGAACGAGGAAGCCACTCTGATTCAAGTTCCCTGACCAGGTGTAGATAAAGATACTGCCGATTCGTGGCGATCCCAAGGGTTGTCTCAGAAACGCCTGTGCTAGAAGCACGGACCCTCATCACTGACGGAGAAAAATGAGCTAATGGCTATGGCGTGGGTGCGGGCGTGAGGGGATTTGAACCCCTGACTTGCAGCTTAGGAGGCTGCCGCCATGTCCATGCTAGGCCACACGCCCTTTCCGCAGAACATCTGAAGAAGGTAAGCAAGATAAAAAGATTGTCCACTGGCGATTCCGACATTCGATCGATGATCGCCAAGTGCTCATCCGAAATTCGTCTATTCAGATCCGCCCTCTTTCGGAGCTTCCTTCGTCTCCTTTTCTGATTCCTCGGAAGCTGGCGTCTCTTTCTTCTCCTCTTCCTTCTTGACGAATTCCTCAATGAACTGGATCGTCTCTGCCTTCATGGCATCCCTGAGATCCGTCACCACACGATATTTCGCAAGGAGCCACTTCTGATCGTACTTGCATACGTCGGGAAGGATGACCGCGACCTTTCCGTCCTCGATCGTCGGCTTGAAACCCTCGCTCGTGCCGTAATCCATTTCCAGTATGGCCTTGACCTTGTCTTCGGGAGACTCGATCCTGGAGAGCACCTTGAACTTGTACTTCAGGCTCTTGCCAGCGAGAGGTCTGTTGAAGTCCACCCTGACTCTTCCCGTCGTCACGGCAATGATCGTTCCCATCCGGTTCTTCATACTGACCTCCATACCGACGCGGGGCTCGATATCCTGCTTCAAGAACTCCCTCACCGGATGCAGCTCGACGAGCTTCGGGTCCCTAAGACCCGCGGCCTTCTCAGGCGGAATGACGACCTCTTTCTCCATTCCGACTTCAGCACCCTCGAGCGCTTCCTCGAGACCTGCGAAGGTCCTGCCTCCGCCCACGAGCATCGGGATCGGGGTGTAGGTCACGTTCTCGTTGAACATGTTGCCTTCTTTCGCCTTCTCCGCGCTAGTTGTATCGAAGAGCGCTCCAGTCTCGACGACCCATGCGTCGTACTCGAGACGAATGATGTCGCCCTTTGAGATCTTGACAGCGTCATCAGCCTTTTCGGTTGACATTGAACTCACCAGGTCTAACCATCAGTACGTTGCGTTGGTGTCATCAATTGGTCATTCTTATAATTTTTGGTGAAACAGAGCGGGGGATGGGGGGCTCAGATCGAGACGAGCGACTCCACCTTGTCCTTATCCAGAGCCTTAGTCAGCTCGACGACAAGCTTCACGCAGTTGTCCAAGTCGGCAAGATCGGCTATCGCCACATGAGAATGTATGTGTCGCACGGCCGGACCGAGGACGATGCTCGGGCAACCGACATTGCCGATGTGTATCGCACCAGCGTCGGTTCCTCCCTTCAGAATATGCGTCAGCTGGTACGGTATCCTCTGCTTCTCGCAGATCTCGATGGTAAGCTCCTTCAGGGCCTGATTCGGGATCATAGTAGCATCGTACGCGGTGATGCCTACGCCGTCCCCCATCTTCGCCGCCGCATCCTGCGGTTCTATTCCAGGGACATCCCCTGCGATGTCGACATCCAGTACGATCGCTACATCGGGCTTCAAGAGGTTGGCAACCGTCCTCGCGCCTCTGAGAACTACCTCCTCCTGGACCGTTGCCGCTCCGACGACCCTGTTGGGGTGCT
>JAJRAH010000040.1 GCA_028679985.1 Methanomassiliicoccales archaeon | reverse complement strand
TGGATGACGGGACGCACATCAGGGGGGACATACACGTGCTCCTGGTCGGCGACCCCGGCGTCGCGAAGTGCGTGACGGGCGATGCCGAAGTCATGATGGCGGACGGGACCTTCCGCCGGATCAGCCAGATCGTGAACGAAGCCCTCAAGAAGAACGGCAGCAAGGAGGTGGATGACGGCGTCTATGCCGACATCGGCGTAGAGGTCTTGACTTTCTCTTCAAGAGGCGTCGTGGAGAAAGGAAAGGCGATAAGGGTATGGAAGCGTCGGGCCCCGAATAGACTGATGAGACTGAGAACAAAGGGAGGTCGAAGCCTGACCGTCACCCCGACGCATCCTCTCTTCGTCCAGAACGCGGCCTGGATCACGCCGAGGAGCGTCTCGAAGATACCTGTGGGCACCTGCATAGCCGTAGCGCTTGGTCCCGGGACAGTCGGAGCCGACTACAAGGGGGCATCGGGGAGGGGGCTTGACTGGGATGAGTTGGTGGCTAAGGAGGAGATTCCTGCCAGGGTGAAATGGGTTTACGATCTGGAGATCGAAGAGACACACAACTTCGTCACGAATTCAATACTGTCTCACAACAGCCAGCTGCTCAGGTATATGGCCGAGCTTGCTCCCAGGGGCATCTATGCGTCCGGGAAAGGCTCTTCCGCGGCGGGTCTTTGTGTCGCCCCAGACACGATGATAGAGGTTGAAGGAGAGGAAGTCGCGATTGGAGAGTTCGTCGAATCAAGGCTGGCCTCACCGACCGAAGTCAAGAAAGGCATGTGGAGGCAGGAGGCGAATGGTCAGAGGATCGCCTCGATGAAGACCGATGGCGAAATCGAACTCAGGAACCTGAGAGCCATCTGGAGAATCGACACCCCTTCGTTTCTTGTGGAATTGGGGACTTCCTCGGGGAGGAAGATCTCGCTCACAGCTGAAACCAGACTCATGGCCAGATCGAACGGTGGGAGTGGGGACTGGATCAAAGCTACGGAGATATCGGTGGGGGACAGACTGCTCACGCTCACCTCTCAATCAGACGGGAAATCGAGGCCGACGAAGGAGGCGCAATGGATCGAAGTCATCTGGAGGAAGGATGTCACGGAGGACCTTCCGCCTCATGTCTATGATCTAACGGTGGAGGACAGTCATGCGTTCGTTGCGAACGGCTTCCTCGTCCACAACACAGCCGCTGCAGTGAAGGACGACTTCGGGGAGGGGAGGTGGACGCTCGAGGCCGGTGCGCTGGTCCTCGCTGACAAGGGTCTCGCTGCCGTCGATGAACTGGACAAGATGGAGGACTACGATCGGAGCGCGATGCACGAGGCCATGGAGAGCCAGACCGTCACGGTCGCCAAGGCTGGCATAACTGCCATGCTTCAATGCAGATGCTCGATACTCGGAGCCGCAAACCCGAAATACGGGAGGTTCGAGGAGCACCAGCTCATTGCTGATCAAATCAATCTTCCTCCGGCACTGATGTCGAGGTTCGACCTCATTTTCGCGATGACCGACAAGCCGGATGCGGAGCTTGACGCGAAGATTACGGATCACATCCTCAAGGCACATAGGCGGGGCCAGATTAGGAAGCATCCTGACATCGGCGACCTCGGGGATCTGTCCGCCGACAAGATAATCGCGGATACGGCCGTTCTTGTCCCTGTGTTCTCGAGGGAATTCCTTCGCAAGTATGTCGCCTATTCGAAGCGCTTCACCCCCGTCTTGACTGATGAGGCTATGAAAATAATTCGAGACTACTACTTGCAGATCAGAAAGCAGGGCGAAGCAGAGGGATCCTCGGTACCGATCACCGCCAGGCAGCTCGAGGCGTTCGTTAGATTGTCAGAGGCGAGTGCGAGGGCACGCTTGAGCAGTCTTGTGACGTCGGATGATGCGAATCGGGCCGTAAAGATCGTTGATTACTATCTGAGCAAGATCGCCAGAGAGGCCGGAAGGTTCGACATCGACATAATCTCTACCGGGACGAGCAGGTCGCAGCGCGAGCAGATCACCGTCCTCAGGAGATTAATATCGGATCTGGCGGATCCGAGGAAGGGAGTGGCAAAGGAGACACTTGTCCAGAGCGCCGAAGCGGAGGGCGTCTCGGAGGAGAGAGTGCTGATGCTGCTGAAACGGCTGCTTGAGTCTGGTGAGGTGTTTCAGCCTTCCGCGGGATACTACAGGCTGGCGTCGGAGGGATGAAGTGATCACGATTCGTGTTCACAGGATCGGCAAAGAGACGGTGCTGGCGGCGTGCGACAAGGACCTGATAGGAAAGGTGCTGAGGGACGGGGAATTGAAGCTGGAGGTAGCCTCCTGTTTCTATGAGGGCGAGGACGCAGACGAGGAGATGTTGATCAACAGGCTGTCAATGGCTACCATTGCGAATCTCGTCGGGCAGAGGACCGTCAGCATCGCTGCCAAGCATAACTATATCAACGAAGATTGTGTACTGACGATCGCTGGCGTTCCTCACGCCCAGATGGTGAAGATGTAGGATGTTCTGCGTTAGATGCGGGCGCGAAGGCCCAACATACGAGAATCTATGCTCCGTATGCTTCCTCGAGAACAACGTCTTCACAAGCGTTCCGGATCACGTGGATTTGGTGGGATGCGCGCACTGCGACGAGTACCTCATCGCGGGAAAGTGGGGGCAGTTCAGGTCCCTCGAGGATGCGGTCAGATGCGCTGCGACGACATCGATTGCTACGCGTAAGGGAGCGAAGGTCGACGAGATCAATGCCGAAATTCTCCCGCAAGACAGTAGGAACTTCCTGGTCACGATTGACACGAAGGTGAAATACCAGGACCTGCTCGTATCGGAGCATCTGGAGACTGTCGTCAGACTGAAAGGAGGCGTCTGTCCGAGATGCAGCAAGATAATGGGCTCCTACTACGAATCGATACTCCAGGTACGGACGCGGGACAGGGCGTTGTCCGAAGAGGAGACGGAGCGAATACTCAAGGAGATTGAGGCTAAGGTCGATGACGCGTCGAAGAGCAGTCGGGACACGTTCATTTCTAAGGTCGAGGAGATGCACGGCGGCCTCGACATTTACCTCTCATCCAATTCATTGGGGAAGTCGTTGTCGAGAGATCTCGTGGAGAAATACGGCGCGGAGGTGAAGGAGTCTTCGAGTCTCGTCGGCCAGAAAGACGGGAAGGAGATATACAGGGTCACCCACCTCGTCAGGCTGCCGTCGTATAGGGTTGGGGACATAATCCTTCAGACGGAGAGGCCGTATCTGATCGGCGGGATCGGCTCCAAGGGCACAAGGCTGGTCGACCTGCGCACGCACGAGTCGATGAACATCAGCAACGCAGACCTGAGATCCGCCCAAGTCATCGGGAACAAGGATGAAGCGCTCGAGGCGGTCGTTCTCACCGAAACCGAGAAGGAACTCGAGCTGATGGACCCTCGGAGCTACAAGACATTGGGGGTCAAGAAGACACAAGGCTTCAAGAGAAGAGGAGAGGTCGTGAGGGCATTCCCCTACGAAGGCGATCTCCTGCTGCTGCCGAATTGGCTGCAGAAGAAGGAATGAGAAAGTCATTCGTCGGCGAACTGGTCCTTCGACGCAGCCAACAGTCTCTGGAGCTTCTCTGCTGCTCTCTCGACCTCTTCCTTCGGCCCTTTGATGATTATCTTGTTGCCCTTCTCGCGCCAAGCCTCGTCAGGCAGAGACGCTATTCTCACCCGATATTCTTTGATGATTTCCTGGAACAGCGGCTCCATCGTTGTCTCGCCGAGCCAGGCTCTAAGTTCCTTCTCGTAGATGTTGTTGCTCTCGATCCGCGGAAGGATGTATTCCTGGAACATCGGAAGCATCTCCTTCGGAAAGCCGGGAAGGCAGAAGATGGTCATGTTCCCCTTCTTGGCTTCGATTCCGCAAGCAGCACCGGTGATGTTCTTGAGGGCGATGGATCCCTTCGGCATCGTTGCCATCCTCAGCATCTCGTTGGACAGCACAGGTTTCTTGCCATACATTCTCTTGACCGCCTCCACGAGCCAATCGACAGCATCCTGTCTGACCTCCAATTCCACTCCGAGGTAGTCTGCGATAGCGTTCCGAGTTATGTCGTCCAGGGTCGGTCCAAGACCCCCCGTTATGATCAATAGGTTCACTCCCGATTGCTCGGCCGAAGCGAGTACTCTCTTGATCTCGGGGAAGTCGTCACCGATCACGGTGATCATGTTCACACTCGCTCCTTTCTCCCTGATCATGCGTATCATCTGGGAGGGATAGGGGTCGATCTCGGATGTCAGCAGTTCATCACCGATGTGCACTATTTCGATTTTCAAGTTCTCACTCTTCCCTCACGGATTCACGCCGCCATCTCTCTCCTGATGAAGAGCCAGAGCGATATCCCCGTCGCCACGATCGCGTAGACGGCTCCGACGGCAATCGCCACTCCGACGTTCGGATAGTATGAGGCGTATTCGAAGACTCCGCCACCTGGCATTTCGATGGTCTCGACGAAGTCTATGGGATAGGGCGAGTCCATGACGTCGATTATCGCGCTTGTCGAGAACGTCAGAGAGAAATCGGGTTTCACCTGGGAAAAAGTCAGGACGCCGTCCACTATGGGAAGGATCAGAAACAGAAATGCGAAGGTCAGAACTAGCGCTCCGGTCGATCCCTTCATAACGGAGCTAAGCAGGTATCCGATGGTAGAGGCGGATACGGCAAATAGGAGCGCGAGACCGAAAGAGCTTGCCGTTAGTCCGGAGATTGACCCATCTATCGCCAGGGCGAGAATCGAGACGACGGCGTAGTAAATCGCCAGGGCTAGGAACATGATAGCCAAAGTGGCGGCGAACTTGCCCACGAATAGTATCCTTCGTTTCACGGGGTTGGGGAAGAGCAGGTAGCCAGTGCGATGCTGAAACTCCGACACTAGGGAATCCCCAGCGAATAGGGTCGTTCCTACAACTGTCAGGATCCAGACCCATCTGACGAACATCTTCGCGAAATCGGCAGGATCACTCGGGTAGTCATGGCCTTGGAGGGGCGGTATGACCATTATCAGCGCGATTATGGCAAACTCAAGGACGAATATGCCGAGAAGGCGTTTACTGCGGAGGTGTTTGAGCAGCTCGTATCTTGCGACCGTCCCGGTCTGAACGAAGTCCGAAGGCAGGTGTAAGTTGGACTCTTCCGACATGTGATCACTTCGACTCCTTTATTAGAGACATGTAAAGCGACTCGAGCGCCATACCCGTTTCCTTGTAGGAAACGATCTTCAGGCCGAGCATCTGCAGGTCGGATAGGAGTCTGGACTGATCCTCCTCCGTACCTTTGAAAGTAATCGTGACTCCCCTCTCCCCGACGACGGTCAAGCCGTTAACGCCACTCAAATGCGCGATCCTGTCTGCAACGTAACTGTCGATCGGATTGAGCGCTCTGACGTCGAGGTCCTTGGACCCGTTAGCCTCTACGAGTCTCGAGACACTGTCGTAAGCGAGCAGTTTGCCGCGGTCGATGAGTGCGACTTTGTCGCATATCTCCTGTACCTCATTGAGAAGATGAGAGCTCATGAAAATGGTGTAGTCGAGTTCTTTCAAATCCTTGAGTATATTCCTGACCTCTACCATGCCTCTTGGGTCAAGACCAGACGTCGGCTCATCGAGAATCAGGACGTGCGGTTCGTGAATAAGGGCCTGGGCTATCGCGAGGCGCTGCTTCATTCCCTTGGAGAACTTGCCGACTCGTGTACCAGACCATTCTGTCAACTTGACTGTCTCCAGGACTTCCTCGCTCCTTCTCGAGATATAGCTCTTCTCCATTCCCCGCAGAGTGCCGAGATACTTGAGCGTCTCAATCGGAGTGAGATACGGATAGAATTCTGGCGTTTCAACGACAGCCCCAACACCAGCAAGCGCCTTCTTTGG
>JAJRAH010000039.1 GCA_028679985.1 Methanomassiliicoccales archaeon | reverse complement strand
TCGCTTTCTCGTGCATCTCGAGAGATTCCTCAGTCCTGCCCACGACCCAGAGATCGATTCCGAGGCTTGTGTAGACCTTGGCGATCTCCTTTATGTCGCCAGTTTTCTCCAACACCCTGAGCGCCTCGGACTTGTACTCTATCGCGTTCTCGTGTTCGAGGAGCTGGTTGTACACCCTGCCCAGGCCGTACAGAGCTTTGCCAAGTCCGACGTCATCGCCGAGAGTGCGGGCCATATCATTCGACATGGTGAAATGCGAAAGCGCTTCCTGGAGTCGGCCCCTCCGCTCGCATATTCCACCCATGTCGTAGTAGACCTGCATCAGGGTGTGGCTGTCTCCCAGCTCCTTCGCGATAGACATGCTCTTGTCGAGAAGTCCGAACGACTCGTCGAACCTCGTGCTTTTCAGAGATATCACGGCCATTCTCCTGTAGAGGTCGGCCATGAGCTTCCTGTCCCCAGCCGCTGACGCGGCCGCAAGAGTCTCTCTATATCTCACCATAGCCTGGTCCCAGTCTCCCTGCAGGTCTTCGATCTCTCCCTGCAACAGCAGGATCTCGGACCTCTCCCTCCCCATCACGTCCTCGCCCA
Source organism: Methanomassiliicoccales archaeon (assembly GCA_028679985.1). Taxonomy (GTDB): domain Archaea; phylum Thermoplasmatota; class Thermoplasmata; order Methanomassiliicoccales; family JACIVX01; genus JAJRAG01. Next base: position 2,853 of record JAJRAH010000039.1, on the reverse strand, counting down.
GCGCTAGGAGCCTCTTCAGCAGGGGGCTGAAGGCCGTCCCGTAACCGTCGGCGATGATCTCCCTTCCGTTTCCCGCGGCCACCTGAATCGCAACCCTCCAGTCACCGGCCATCAGGGCATGGTACATGCCTTCCACTCGCGAGGGAGACGCGGAGTCGCGGAGGTAGTAGTTTGAAGCGGCTCTGTGATACGTGGACCTCTGTCTCGGATGAAGGCGATTGTAGAAGAAGTCCCGGATGAGGTCATGCATTCCGATCATGCGCCCGATCGATTCCTGGAGAAGGGATTTCGTGAGCAACCCATCGATCGTGTCGTAGTCTACGGAGTAGTCTTCGTAGTTCATTTCCTTCAACTTCTCGCCAGCCGCCTTCGAGATCTCCTCCTCGACGACGAAGAAAGCGTCGAGGTTTACCGGGTATCTGAACACTGACGCAATTTCCAGGATGCGGCACTCCGCAAGATCGAGCCTCGAATGGACCTCCTGCTCGATGAACATGCGTATGTTCTTGTCCAGCATCCTTCCCGGTTCCTCGATCAGTTCGAGGAAGAGCGGGTGCCCTTTGGTGACCTTATATAATCCGTCATAGTATTTCTCCGGGATTGCCCGTCGTTTCATTATCTGGACGCTGCTCCTCTTGTCGAGGCCTTCGAGAGCCATCTCTCTTACGACACCGCTGAAAACGGGACTTCGCGTGTAGAACGAGGGGATTTCTCTGCTTGCGCACACGACCCTTATGCCTGGAAGGGCATCTAGGGTCCCCACAAGCGCTGTCAGGAAATCCGCCATTGTCTGATCTGCCTTCTGGATGTCGTCAAGCATGATCAGCGCGGACAGGTCTCTCAGATCGGTCGACACGACGTTCGTGATTTCGCCGATGTCGGGGATCTCGTTCTGGGCAAGAAACCTCTCAAGCCCTCTCCTGCCAAGTTGTGACAGGAACTTCGCCAACGGGTCCAGCAGGGACTTCAGCGTCATCCATTCGTGGACCCTGTACCAGAAAACGTTCGTCCTGTCTCTGATATCCTGCGCGAACTTCGCGAGCAGCGTAGTCTTTCCGATGCCTGGGATGCCGTGGACGACCAGTATCCTTGCGTTATCAGATGTCAAGAAGTCGTAAAGCTCGGAGAGCTCCTTCTCCCGCCCGGTGAATAGTCTTATCGTCGGCTTGCGGTCGGTGAAATCCACGAATCTCCTCTCTTCTTTGACCTTCATCTCGTGGAATGAGGAGCAATCGAATCGACCCCGCGTGATCGATATGGCCAGTTCAAGAAGGGAATACGGTCTCGGTAGGTAGATGTTCAGCTTCCCTACTTGATCCATCTTCTCCTTTCCGTCGAAATCAACCACATTGACCAGGGTCTTCTCGATTTCATCCTTCAATTCCAGACCTTTCTGAAATCCTTTTGACGTTAGAATGTGTACGCGTCGGATGCTGGGAAGCCCCTTGACGTGTTTGCTTTGAATCTCCACGTCCCCCGTTTTTTCTAAACCGTTCACTATCCTCGAGATGTTGTTCCTTCCGATGCCAGTGGCTCCGGCGATTCCGTCCTGGGTCAGTGCGACCGGAGCGTCTGCATCCTGATAGAACCTACTCTGGGAGAGCAGATGGAGGATGATCTTCTCCTCCATGTTCAATAGGAACTTCCTTCCACTCCGGTTCACGAGAGAGGCATTGGGTGTTGAAGGAAAAAAAGATTCGCCAAGTTAAAAGTAGCATGCTCAACTTGAGTTTATATAGATAGAACTGCAAACCAGCGGGACACGATAACGGATGTGATGGAGAAGATGATCGAGATGAACAAAGGGTCCAAGGTTTCCTTGCTGGTAGAGGGATATCCGCGCTACGGGTTCCAGGTGCTCTCCAAGGCGTTGGACAATCACAGGAAGGGAATCTGTATCACACGGCTTCATCCGGACTACGTTGTGCAGAAGTTCGGTCTGCGCAACGTGAAGTGCTATTGGCTGAGCGGCTGCAAGGGCAAAGACGTTGTCTCGCCAAAATCCCTCAGCCAGATGATCAGGATTCTGAAAGCCGGTGTGAAAGCCGACAAGAATGCGGTCGTGTTCCTGGACGGGCTTGAGTACTTGCTCATATGGAATGACATGGGTAGGATCATGAGTTCGTTGAGTGAGATCGATTCCGCCCTCTCGGGCACCAATGCGGAAATGCTGGTTTGCATTGATCCGTTGACTTTCGAGCAAAGGGATCTCGACAGACTCTATGAGAAATTCCCGAAGCGCAACGCTAGCGAAATGATTGAATCGGGGACTAGCTCACAATCTCAGCAAACCTCTGCAGTCTTGCAAGAGACCGAGGGTCAAACAGTCGGGGGTCTACTGCAATCACGAGTATTGCACGCGACTCCATGACAATGTCATTCATCTGCTCGATGAACATCTGAAGCCTCTGGAAGTCGTTGAAAAGAGAAAGGTACTCGATGCCGTCTAGGAGGATCACGCAGTTGGGGTTGTTCTTGGTGAACGCGACTGCGTTCTGCGTCAATCGAGAGAGTTGACCGGGGGGCACGTTCCTCGTCCCAGGCCTCTCGCTCAGCCATATCGATTCCATCCCTCGCTCGGACCATGTCTCATTGACGAGATCGGGGTGAAATCGTGAGATGCAAAGCACGCTGCTTCCACCGGAGACAAGGTCGCGGGCTATCGCCAGCATCTTGTCGAGCCTCTGGTCCACGATGAAGTACGTTCTGCCACAGTCAAATATCAGCTGTTGACCTCGAACGTTCACGTTAACAGAGCCCACCTTATGAGATGACTCTCCTACGGTTTCCGTCGCGGGTAGGGCGCACACCTTCTTCTCTTCCCACACCTGTATTGTGATTCGTAGCCTAGAG
>JAJRAH010000038.1 GCA_028679985.1 Methanomassiliicoccales archaeon | reverse complement strand
TGCTTCCGCCCGAATTCGAAGGAGGTTGACGATAACCTTAAGTTCACGCTCAGCCGTCAACGAGAATCGGCGGGATGATCATGCTGGAGATAGAGAACCTGACGGTGGAGATCGGCGGAAGGACAGTTCTCAGGAATCTGAGCCTCGGCGTCCTCGACGGATACACGAGCGTGCTTTTCGGCCCCAATGGCTCGGGCAAGTCCTCGTTGCTGATGACGATCATGGGTTTCGGCGATTACAGGGTGAAAGAGGGCAGAATAATGTTCAAGGGCGAGGACATCACGAAGATGCCCCTTCATGACCGGGCGAAGCTCGGGATCGGGATCCTGATGCAGAGGCCCCCGAACCTCGTGGGAGTGAAGCTGAGGGATCTCGTCAGAGTGGCCGGGAAGGATAAAGTAGATCCGGAGAGCATCGCCGGACCCCTTCAGATGACCCCGTTCCTCGAGAGGGACGTGAACGTCGGCTTCTCCGGCGGTGAGATAAAGAGGTCCGAGCTGCTGCAGCTCTCCGCCCAGGATCCCTGCCTGTACCTTCTCGACGAGCCGGAGTCGGGCGTGGACCTTGAGAGCATCGACCGGGTCGGGAAGGCCGTCAAGGAGCTTCTGAACGGGAAGAGGGGCTGCGCTGGGAAGAGGTCGATGGACGGCAAGTCGGCGCTCATCATCACTCACACAGGTCAGATACTCGACTACGTCGAAGCGGACAGGGCTTACGTGATGTGCAATGGGACCATCACGTGTTCGGGGAATCCGAGAGAGCTGTTGCAGGAGATCCGGGAGCGAGGGTACGAGGAGTGTGTCAGATGCAAGATCCTCCAGATAAGTTGAGGAAGAAGGCAAAGGAAGCGCTGTCCAAGAAGGCGGCGTATGGCGAGGATCTCGACCTCGATACGTTCGAAACCGCGCCGAAGGATTTGGCGCCTACTGACAACTTAGAGGATCTTAGCAAGGACGTGCAGAAGACGCTCCTGAGCTCCGGGGTCATCCCGACGGAGGAGGGCAGATCTGGAAGCTTTCTCCTCATGGACAACACTGTCGTGCACGAGTCACGAAAGGGGAAGGAAGTAGAACTGCTGTCGACGCAGCAGGCCCTGGCAAAGTACGGATGGGTCAAGGATTACTATTGGAAGGCCGTCTCCCCGGAAGCCGACAAGTACACGGCGGCTACCTTTCTCGAGAACGCCGACGGTTATTTCATCCGAGCACCTGAAGGAGAGAACGTCAAGATGCCCGTCCAGACCTGCCTGATGATTGGAAGCAAGAACGTGGCGCAGACGGTTCACAACATCGTGATCGTGGAGAAAGGTGCCGAACTCGAAGTCGTCACGGGGTGTGCCGCGAGGCCGGGCGTAGAGAAGGCACTCCACATGGGAATCTCGGAGTTTTACATAGAGGACGGAGGGAAGCTCACTTTCACGATGATCCACAACTGGGCCGAACAGATCGGGGTGAGGCCGCGCACGGTTGTGAACGTAGGCAAGGGCGGCACGTACGTGAACAACTACGTCTGCCTGAAACCGGTAAGGACCATTCAGATGTATCCGACGGCGAACCTCCAGGGAGAGGGAGCTGTGGCGAGGTTCAACACGATAGCGATCGCTCACCCCGGAGCGGAGATCGACATAGGTTCGAGGGTTGTGCTCTCCGCGCCGAAATCGAGGGCGGAGATACTCTCGAGGACCATAACGACTGGTGGCAAGTCGATCGCGCGCGGAAGGCTCGTCGGCACCGCTCCGGGGATCAAGGCTCATTTGGAATGCAAAGGCTTGATACTAAAGGAGCAGGGAGTCCAGCTCGCCATACCGGAGCTTGAGGCGACCGTGCCGGACGTGGAGATGACGCACGAGGCCGCGGTCGGCAAGATCGCTCAGGATCAAGTTGAGTACATCATGTCCAGAGGCCTGACCCAAGAGGAAGCGGTGGGCATGATTGTCCGAGGATTCCTCGAAGTTGGGATCAGGGGAATACCTCAGGAACTCAAGGCCGAAATCGACAGAGCGATCTCGGTGGCAGAGATCAGCAAAGGGTAGCGGACCGCTTTCTTCCGATGCGGCGATTCTCTTTCATCTTCGTCTGTCATACAGCCAACCGAACAATATATAAATACGAAGGAAGCGCATGATTGGTTCGGGGATGGCGAATGAAGAAGGCGACTGCATTAACTTTGGGAATTTTTCTTCTTTTTTCAAGCCTGGCCGTCCTCGTTCCACAGCAATCCTCCGCCATTCGGCCTGTTCACGATCCGATAAGGATCAATAGCGATGCGGAGTTTGCGGCGATTGCTACTTCGGAGAGCTGGGACGGGGATGGTAGCGCAGAAGACCCTTACATGATTCAGAACTATGACATAAGCGGTCATTGGACGACGGACCCGATCTACATCGGCAACACGACGGTGCACTTCGTCATCGATGATTGCGTGCTCTGGGAATCGAGTACGTACGATTGGCCGTATGTGACCGCATCCGGCATCACGCTGAACAACGTCTCGAATGGAGTTGTCACTGATAGTAACATAGCGGACGTCAGCTACGACATCACTCTGCTCGACTGCGACATGATTACCATCGACTCGAACGTCCTGAGATGCTCGGGCGATGCGATCATGCTCCTCGACTCCGAGCATGCGACGATCATCGACAACGATTTCGCATACAGTCAGCGAGGTGTCCAGGTCGAGGGTTCCGATAACTCGACGATTTCGAACAATACGTTCTTGACTCACTCCGAGTACTGCATCGTCCTCGGCTACGCGAACAACAATACGATCATTGACAACAGTTTCGACGACTGCAACTCCCAGATCGCGATGGAAATCGCCAATGACAACATCATCCGGAACTGCAGCTTCTCGGACGGTAAGAACGCGATCCAGATGGCGGGGGCGAACAGGAACGCCATTGTCGGGAACAGCTTCGCTACTAGCATAACGTTGGTGGCCGTGCAGATATACGAGGGAATCAACAACTCAGTGAAAGACAACTCATTCGGACCGTCGTGGTATGGTCTGAGCGCCGAGCTCGCGGATGGTACGATAGCGAGGAACAATACCTGCCCGAACAACGTCGTCGGGATCTACGTGAAGGAGTCGGACAACGTCACGATAGAGGAGAATACTTGCATCGACAATTCAAAGGGAATCATGCTTGAGGACTCATGGTACAGTTCCGTCAAAGGGAACAACGTGACGCAATGCGCGAGAGGTATCGAGCTGATGTACGTCCAGTACAG
>JAJRAH010000037.1 GCA_028679985.1 Methanomassiliicoccales archaeon | reverse complement strand
TCCCGGATTTGAACCGGGGGCCTGCTGATGTCGGCGGCATGAGACCGGCAAGCCGGTAACCCACTACAGTCAGCCGCTCTAGCCAGACTGAGCTAAGTCGGGTTTTTGCAACCCTATCACGGAGACCGTATTTAGAATTTTGTCCCGCGGGCATCGTAAGACTCGACCCTCTATATCTCTGATGTGGAGCGAATTGACATACGTTCTGTCGAGCAGTGTCTCGTAGTGACAAGATTTAAATAGAGTCGCTCTTATACCTATGATTGTCGGACAAAAGGGGTCGTCTGTACCTCTTCGGTCTTCAGGTGCGAGGATGGTTGAGTACGATTTGGAGAAGGTCACAATCCGTCTTCCCAGTAGGTACGTTCGTGCGCTAGACTTCCTGGTGAAGGTAGATGACTTTCCCTCAAGATCCGAGGCCATAAGGGCCGCGATCAGAGACTTCGTATACAACCGGGTTGAGGTGGTAATGGACAAGGTCAAGAAGATGGAGGAAGCTGAGAAGACCCTCGCGGACATGGAGATATTCGAAGAGAATTACTTTAAGAAATAGCCTGTGAGAATGGGATGGGATGCACATTCTCCGTCAGAGAGGTCACGATTACCTCCCCCCTTTTTTTTTATTTTTAGAGCTGCCGCCGCACGTTCGATCTCTACTCTTCGTTGATTTGACGAAGTCTCGAATAAGAGCGGCAGATTCGAGGCGGGCCATAAGAAGATCTTTAACCGATATATCCTAAGTCTTCCTTCTTCGGTTCCTGCGGCGTCTCTATCTCCTTGATCTTGGAAGTAATGAGTTCGATCTGCTCCGCTTTGTTCTGAAGAGCGCTGAAATCCACCTCGACGTTGATTATGTCCGCCAACACGCGGAGCACGACTTCCGCGCCCTTCGGATCCACGAAGTAGCCTGAGGTCTCTCCCATGAGGCAAACGGCTTTCATTCCGTAGACTTTGCCCAGCCCCAGCAAGAGCCCACTGGCGCCGACGATCCCGCTTCCCGGTTCGCCTTTAGAGAACACGACGCCCCTCTTCTTCATCTCTTCGACCAGATCCTTGTGGGTCGCAGCTCCAAGAACCCTTGGTTTCTCCACCATCTTTCCGATTCCGTATCCGCCAAGAGTGTAGATCATGCTGACTCCGAACTTCTTTGCCAGATGAAGCGTGTGATCAGAGAGTTCGTACTGGCCGTCGGGGGTGAGACCCTGGTAGTCCCCTACGAGTATGATGAGGTCTGGTCTCTTTCCCTCTCCCTTGGAGTAGTACATCTCGTTGTTGACGAGCTTCGTGAGTCCCTCGTCGTTAACCATGACTTGGGGCGGAAAGTGCTTCGATACTATCTCGGCGAACTTCGTCGCCTTTATCTGATCCAGCAGGTGCTCTGCCGCAAGCTTCCCGACATTGCCCACGCCTGGTAATCCCTCGATCAGTATAGGTTTGTCGAGCTCAGGTTCCTCGTAGAAGATTGTCTTGATGCTCTCCATTTAGACCCTCCCTCTCTTTTCTAAGCCTTCTCCTGTATTCTCCGTATCTATCCTCAGGTGAGTACCTAGGCGGAATCGGGACTATCGCGCTCGATCCGCACCTTCGGCATGTATCTCCCAGAGTGTATTCCTGACACTTTGGACATTTTCTTAGAGAAGTCCTCATTATTAACCCTTCCTCTCCACCACGCCAGGATGGCTTGGTCCGGTTTCCAACGACAACAGCAGCTCGCTGTCTCCCGTCTTTCTTGCCCTCTCACTTCCCTTCTCTGTGGAAGCTCCCCTGTCCGCCGCAGTGTTTCAGCGACGAGATTATGTTCTCTGCAACGCTCTTCATATCCTCTTCCGCGGATTTGTAGTCTGGAGCAGCCACCACTACGCGGTATCTCGGGGCTCCTACGTACTGTATCCTGATCCTGTCGGTCGCTGCGTCCATGCCGGACATCAGAGCCGCTCTAATATGATCGACCCCATCGGGGAGCGGACATGTCAGTTCGAGGTAGCCGTCTATCTCCACGTAGGGCGGCGTGACATTCTCCTGCGCTACCTGCGCGAAAGTATCTGTCCATTCCCCTTTGAGGCCTGCTTGATCGAGCGATTTCGGGTTCGCAGCACATTGCTCGAACGCCGCAAACAGCGATTCATACTTCTCGATGATGCTTAGGCCGAACTCTTCGAAGAATTCCTGTGTGGTTTTTCCGAGGCGCTCCGCAACTATCCCGAGCAGCTTCTCGGCTTTGTTCTCGTTCTTCCACTGCTGGATCTTCTCGCGGCGTTGGTGTTCGTTGACGGATTTCAAAGAGAGATCGATATGCCCCTTTGTCGAATCGACTCCCAACACCTTGCAGACGATCTTCTGCCCTTCTCGGACGTAGTCCCTGACGTATTTTATCCATCCGGTGGCGACGTCTCGGATGTGGATGAATCCTTCTTTGTTGTCGTATTCGTCGAGGGTGACAAAAGCACCGAAATTCTTAACACTCTGGACAGTGCAAACAACGAGTTCGCCTTCCTCGGGGAACTCGCTGATTCTGGACATTAGCCGACCACCTCAAGCAGCTCGCCGCGAATCGTGCCAGCTCCTCCCGCTGGCTTGATCAGGGTCGAGCCGCAAACGTGACATGCGACTGGAGTCGCCGGTTTCCTGAATGCGATCTGTTCATTTCCGCAATCCGGGCACTTCACCTTGACGAACTTCCCGGTCTTGACATCTGCCATGATCATCACTCCGCAATCTCAAACTTCTTCGCCCGGAAGCATGGTCTCTGGTGGGCCTTCTTGCAAGTCTTGCAGCGGTATCTCAGACCTACCCGCTTCGTCGGTTTCTCTCGACCCTCGGGTTTCGGTCTTGGAAAGCCCCCATAGCCGGAGGTTGCTCTCCTGAATCTCCTCTGGCCCCATTTCAGTTCGCTGGCCTTCTTCTTCTTGACTCTCTCGACTTCGTGAACGGTGTGAGTCTTGCAGTGAGGACAGTAAGTCTTCACAGTTCTAGGCAGTTTCATGATCTTCACCTTCCGGAAGCAAGTTGCCCTAATACGCATTTGATATATAAATCCTTATCAACACAGTCCCGTTCCAGTTTCCAATCTGGCTGCATGCAGAACGTGTGCTGAGACACTAGTGACAATCGCGGGGATAATCCTGGCATTTTTGTCCTTCAATCGACCGCTATCGAATCCACATCTTCGACGAAATATCTCATGAAATACGGAGGGTTTCCTCCTACTCTGGACGTTGGCCAGATTATTTGAATTTCTTTTCGAAATAGAAAAGAATATATATCGACACAATAATAAATGGAATCGAAAGTTCATGTCCGAAAGGGGCTTTAGCAAGAAGGACGAAACCCTCGTCGATCTGTTGATGAGTACGGGCATGCCGAAGAATGTCGCTAAGACTTTGGCCTTTCTCCGGAAGAAGAACGAGACTACTTCCGTCGAAATCGAGATCTCGACAGCTCTGCGGCAGCCAGAAGTCTCAATCGCGATGCAGGAGCTCCGAAGACGGAAGTGGGTTACGAAGAGGGACATCAAGAAAGAGGGAAAAGGCCGTCCGATTCACGCATACAGGCTTGCGATTCCATTCGAGAAGATCGTCGAAATGATGGAGAAGGAAGAACGGAAGCGGATTGAGAAGATCGAGGGCAACATTCACCAGCTAAAGCAGATAGCTCAGTCCTGAGACCTTTCCTTGACGATCACTCCATCCTTAGTTCCTATCACAACGCGGGTGGCAAGGTCGATGAAAAGGCCGTTTTCGACTACGCCGGGTGTGAGGTTCAGCATCTTCTCCAACTCCTCTGGATTCTCGATTCTTGTGAACCTGCAGTCGTATATGTAGTTCCCGCTGTCAGTGACGAATGGACTGTCGCCTCCTCGGAGGATGGCCTTGCATCCAAACTTCTCAATCGCATCCTTTGTCCTTCTGTGGCCAAAGGGGACTACCTCCACTGGCAATGGCGATTTCGTTCCCAGCACCTGAACCAGCTTCGTGTCGTCGATGGCGATGATCTCGGTGCTTGAAATCGAAGCAACAATCTTCTCTCTCAGCAAGGCTCCACCCATGCCCTTGATCAACCTAATCTTCGGATCGACCTCATCCGCTCCGTCGATCGTGAGGTCGATGTGCCCGATGTTCTCCAAAGACACCAATGGTATACCGAACTCGATCGCGAGGCTCTCCGTGTTCCTTGAAGTAGGGACGCCGACAAGGTCGTGGCCTTCCTTGACAAGCTTCCCGATAGCCTCGATGGCATAGTACGATGTCGAGCCTGTACCGAGACCGATAATCATACCGTCCTTGACCCACTCTACCGCTTTGAGTGCCGCCCTCTTCTTCTCGTCCATTCACTCACTCCGAAGTT